>CASEVP010000123.1 GCA_949291345.1 uncultured Ruminococcus sp. | reverse complement strand
TAGTGGCATTGCTGTTGATTATTATGAAATAACTATTGAAAGTGCGGACAGCGTAAGATACTAAAAGGAGGATATTGAAATGGAACTGATAGGAGCAGGTATTGCAGTATTGACGGGTCTTGGTGCTGGTATTGGTATCGGGATGGCAACCTCAAAGGCAGCAGAGGCAATTGCAAGACAGCCGGAGGCAGCCGGTGCAATAAATAAGACGTTGTTACTTGGATGTGCGTTAGCAGAAGCAACTGCGATTTATGGCTTTGTAGTGGCACTGCTGCTGATTATTATGAAATGACAAAAAGGTGCAGAAAGAGATGTGTTACTGAGAATCTAAGAGAAAGGAGCAGGACTTTTCCGAAGGAAAAGATCTGGGAGAGTGGATATGCTAGAACTTAATCTATGGACAGTAATATTTTCTGTAATTAATATTCTTGTGCTGTTTTTCTTTCTGAAAAAGTTTTTGTTTGGAAGGGTAAATGATATACTGGAAAAGCGTGCACAGATGGTGCAGTCAGATCTTGACGATGCTAAGAAGAAGGTCGCAGAGGCTGATCAGCTCAAGCAGCAGTATGAAGAAACTCTGAGCGGTGCTAAACAGGAAGCAAAGCAAATTTTGCATACGGCAAAACAAAATGCTGACGTACAGGGAAGCGAGATTGTGTCAAGGGCACAGGAACAAGCAGAAACGATGTTGGATGAGGCACATAGAGAAATTGAACGGGAGCGTCAGGAAACGCTGGCAGGTGTACAGAGCGAGATTGCTGATTTGGCATTGGTAGCGGCAGCAAAGCTGGTGGACAAGAAGTTGGATGACGAAACCAATCGAGAAATGGTTAATGCATTTCTGACCGAGGAAGGTGTAAAGCAATGAAACAAGTTGTGACATCTTATGCAAAAGTGCTTTTAACCATGGAAAATGTGTCAGAAATGGTTGCAGAAGCGCAGAAAACCTTTCAGAACTGCCCTGAACTGGTGGATGCATTGAGTAATCCGACAATTTCGGAGAAGGAAAAGTTTGCGGTGATCGACCGATTGTTTCCAAAAGAAATACGGTCTTACTTGAAGGTTGTTTGCCGCAACGATGAGATGGATAGTATCATAGATATTTTTTCGGAATATCATACGCTGCAGCGATTGCAGAAACAATGCGTACACGCTGTGTTAGAGTATGTAACTCCATTGACAGAAACGCAACTGTCAGCAATGAAAAAAATGATATGCGTAAAAACTGGCAAACCGGAAGTTGAACTGGAATTACAGGAGAATCCGGATTTGCATGGAGGCTTTGTGCTGCATATTGGAGATGAGGTGTATGACAGAAGTTTACGGGGCATCATCAGAAATATGCGCAAAAGTTTGATACGGAGGTGAGGGTAAGACATGAGTATCATGAATGCAAGTGAGATTATATCCGTTTTAAAAAGTGAAATTGAGGACTTTGACAGAAAGTCCAGTGTGCAGGAGACAGGCACTGTTGTGCGTGTTGGAGACGGTATTGCCACCGTTTTTGGTATGCAGCATGTCATGTATGGAGAACTGGTGGAGTTTGAAACCGGTGTGCGTGGAATCGTACAGAATCTGGAAACCAAAACGATAGGCGTCGTACTGTTGGGAAGCGATTATGGCATTACAGAAGGAACGAGTGTGGTACGTACCGGAAAACGTGCTGGTATCGGTGTAACAGAGAAAATGATCGGTCGTGTGGTTGATGCTTTGGGCAGCCCAATCGATGGCGGTGAGCCGCTGACGGCAGAGAGCTATTTTGCGATTGAACGGGAGGCTCCCGGGGTTGCAAATCGTAAGTCAGTATCGGTACCGCTGCAAACAGGTATTCTGTCGATTGATGCAATGTTTCCGATCGGTCGTGGTCAGCGTGAACTGATCATTGGTGACCGTCAAACTGGTAAAACATCGATCGCAGTGGACACCATTATCAATCAAAAAGGACAAGATGTCATTTGTATTTATGTTGCCATCGGGCAGAAGTCTTCCACTGTTGCGAAGATTGTTTCTACCCTAAAAAAGAATGGCGCAATGGAGTATACAATTGTCATGTCGGCTTCTGCTAGTGATCCGGCACCGGTACAGTATATTGCGCCGTATGCAGGTACAGCGATTGCCGAATATTTTATGAGTCAGGGCAAGGATGTTCTGATTGTATACGATGATTTATCAAAGCATGCAGTGGCGTACCGTGCGATGTCGCTGTTGCTGCATCGTCCACCGGGGCGTGAAGCGTACCCCGGTGATGTGTTCTATCTGCATTCTCGTTTGCTGGAGCGTTCGTGTCGTCTGGATGATGAGCATGGCGGCGGTTCAATAACCGCACTTCCGATTATTGAAACGCAGGCAGGTGACGTATCAGCTTACATACCAACGAATGTTATTTCTATCACGGATGGACAGATCTTTTTGGAAAGTGAACTTTTCAATGCCGGTATGCGTCCGGCAGTTAACGTCGGTCTGTCAGTATCCCGTGTTGGTGGTGCGGCACAGACAAAGGCAATGAAAAAAGTTGCGGGCAAGATGCGTATTGAATTGGCACAGTTTCGTGAAATGGAAGTCTTTACACAGTTTAGTTCTGATTTGGATCCGGCAACAAGGGAAATGTTGGATCATGGTCATGTTCTAATGGAATTATTAAAACAGCCGCTGTATCACCCGCTGGCAATGTGGAAGGAAGTTGTGGTGTTGGCAGCAGCATCGAATCAACTGCTGGATGATGTATCGCTCGAAGATCTGCGTACATTCCGGGAAGGCATGACAAATTATGTTGAGGCGAACGGCGCAGCAATTGTATCGGAACTGAAGCAAACTGGAAAACTTACAGATGAACAGTTGGAACGGCTGTTGGAATTGATACGGACTTATAAGAAGCAGGTGAACTGAGATGGGCAATATGCGTGAAATCCGGGAGCGGATCAAGAGCATCAATGATATCATGAAAATCACCAATGCCATGTATCTGATTTCCTCGTCAAAGCTGAAAAAGGCAAAGAAGGATTTGGCGGCAACACAGCCATATTTCAATAAGCTGCTTTATGCCATGCGTAGTATTCTGTCTCGTGCACCCGGAGATATTGACATGCGGTATTTTGACCAGCGTACCCATATTAAACCGGAAGATCGAAAAGTGGGTTATATTGTTATTACAGCCGACAAAGGCATGTGCGGGTCGTATAACCATAATATCATAAAGTTGACTGAAGAGAAAATAGCGGCAAGCAAGCATGCGAGTCTGTACGTAATGGGACAAGTAGGCAGAATGTATTTTCAGCGCCAGGCACGGGCAGGGGAACTGAGCGTGGATACGGAGTTTATTTATACAACTCAGAATCCCACACTATATCGTTCCCGTTGTATTGCGGAACAAATGTTGAGTGCATTTGAGTCGGGCGATTTGGATGATGTTTTTATCATTTACACGGATATGGTGTCGTCTATCATGTTTGAACCAAAGATCTTGCAGCTGTTGCCTTTGGATGCAGAGCACTTTGTGCAAAAGGAAGGCGAGATTGTACGGCATCATGAAGCGCAGTTTTCGCCTAGTCCGAATATTGTTATGGAACATCTGACGCCGAATTTTATGAAAGGTTTAATATACGGTGCTATGGTGGACTCTTTCTGCAGTGAACAGCAGGCCCGTATGTCAGCGATGGATTCTGCAACGACTAGTGCAAAGGACATGCTCCAGAATTTATCGCTCCAGTACAACCGTGCAAGACAGGCCGCAATTACGCAGGAAATCACTGAAGTCGTCAGTGGTGCCAATTCGTCAGGCGAAATGTGAGAGATAACAAAACTGAGCCGAAAGAAGGCGGTTGCCGTTAAAAAAGACTTTTTGTTTGGGATTGCGAAGCGAAAAATCTGAACGACAAGCCGCCGTCAGAAAGGAACGATGATATGGAAAAAGGGAAAATCGTACAGGTCTTAGGACCAGTTATCGATGTGGCATTCCCGGAAAAGCTTCCGATGATCAAGGATGCGCTTTATGTTGAGCTGGACGGCAAGAAGTGCGTGATGGAAGTGGCACAACATATGGGAAATGGTGTTGTGCGCTGCATCAGCCTCACATCCACAGAGGGATTTGCAAAAGATATGGAGGTTACGGCAACAGGTTCGTGTATTCATGTACCGGTTGGAACAGCGACACTGGGCAGAATGTTTAACGTGCTGGGTGAGCCGATTGATGAAGCAGGTAAGGTCGAAACAAATGAAACTTGGCCGATTCACCGGCAGGCACCTTCATTTCGGGATCAGAGCCCTGTGGTAGAAATTTTGGAAACGGGTATTAAGGTGATTGATTTGCTGGCACCATATGCCAAGGGCGGCAAAGTTGGTTTGTTTGGCGGTGCCGGCGTTGGTAAAACCGTATTGATTCAAGAGTTGATTCATAATGTTGCAACAGAACACGGCGGGTATTCAATTTTTACCGGTGTCGGAGAACGTTCCCGTGAGGGTAATGATTTGTGGAATGAAATGAAGGAATCCGGCGTTATTGAAAAGACTGCCTTAGTATTCGGTCAGATGAACGAACCACCCGGTTCTCGTATGCGTGTTGCACAGACAGGTCTGACGATGGCGGAATATTTCCGTGATGAAAAACATCAGGATGTATTGTTATTTATTGATAATATTT
>CASEVP010000122.1 GCA_949291345.1 uncultured Ruminococcus sp. | reverse complement strand
TCTTTTCATTGGTTCTATTTTCCCGACTGAAATAGCGCTGAGAAAGAACTTTGATAAAAATGGGAAAAGACGATAAATACTAATTGATTAAAGAACTCCTAATTGATCTCTGAACTATTCATCTTAAATTCAATATTGCTTTACATAACCGATTAATATAAAAATCAGTTGTTTTTTTCGTTATAAAACATTAATGGTTTTTAACGTACCCATTCAATTGTTTTTGTTCATGTTATAATTTATTCTGGGTTCTTCATAGATAAATCAAAAAATGCCATAACATAAAGTTACGGCATTGGATTAAGTTAAAGTTATTTGTAGTTTTGCATAAGCAAATTGGGTTATGTGTTATCTTCTGCTGCCTCTTTTGTCTTATGGATTGTTCCAAATGGATGTTGCGGGGGTGCGTAAATAGAGTATAATTTTAATGGTGATTTGCCTATATTGATAATATTGTGCCATGTGCCAGCAGGAATAATTGCAGCATAGTTACTGTTTACTCTTTGATGATAGTTCAAAAGTTTTTTTCTTTTCCCATCATAACAAGAGCATATCCACTTTCAATACGTATAAATTGATCAAGATTAGGATGCATTTCTAGACCAATATCTCCGTGAGTAGGTATGCTCATTAATGTTACTTGAAGATGGCTGCCAGTCCATAATGCTGTTCTGTAGTATGGATTCTGTTTCGCCAAACAATCAATGTTTGCAATAAACGGTTCCGCTCCATAATCCATTAAGTCAAAAATATGGTTACCATAACAATTTGTACTCATATACATCACCTCGATAAAGTTTCTTGGTTTCAGTATATGATTTAAAAAGAAAACTTGTGATGATGTATAAAATTGGAGTGTGCTATGTGAAGTGTATGTGTATATTTCAAGCATACTCTAATGAATAATAACTCCAAAAATGCAAATGAGGTACAAGTTGAAAAGAATTAGTAATATTTTTGATGTTAAAATTGTAAAGGGTAAAATTATCGACACATGCGCAGAATTGCGGCAGCCATCATTTTAGTATTTTCCATTAGTTGATCTATGGGGATAAATTCGTCATCGCCGTGCATATGGTAATCCCATTCGGGATATTCCATGCCGAATGCGACACCCCCGGGAATATCATGGACGTAAGTACCGCCGCCAATGGCAATACATGTTCCCGGATTTCCAGTTTGTTCCTCGTATACTTTGAGAAGAGTCTGGATAAAAGGAGAATCTTCCGGTGTGTAATGTGGGTCGCTTCCAATTTGTACTTGGCAGTAAAATCCATAGGCAGAAAAAGCTTTTTTTATTTTTTGTAAGAGTTCTTCTTTCGTTGTGCATATTGGAAACCGGATGTCAATGCAGCCCTCTATCATATTGTTTTCCATTTTTAGCATACTGCAAACACATGTGAGAGTACCAGAAATCGCATCTGAACAGTTGATTCCAAGACCTCTGCCATCAATGCAGTTGTGAGGAAAAAGCTTTGATAGGGCGGTACAATCGGGAAATGTTTCGGACTGTGCAAAATGTGAAAGAAGTCCTGTAATGGCGTTGTCACCCGATTCTGGTGTGGAAGCGTGTGCCGCAATGCCTTTATAGGTATATTCTGTGCCGCACTGTTGGAACTTTTCTGGAATTGTATTTTTTATTTCAATGGGAATTTTTGTTTTGGCATAGGCTTTTGCTGGAACGGCATTGGGGGCAGTACCTGATTGAAAATAGATTATAGGATCGGTTGTTTGTTTAGAAAATGTAATTCGCAGCATTCCTTTTTCCAGATGGATTAGAGGATAACTGCCGTCTGGTGTAAATACATAAGGCGGCAGTTTGGTGTGCTGTTTGTAATATTCCAAATCTGTAGAACCATTTTCTTCATTGCATCCCAATAGAAACTGTATATTTTTTTGCAGGCTAATGCCGGATTCTCGTATAGCACGTAAAGCGTAGAGTACTGCAACTGCGGGACCTTTGTCATCAATGGCACCTCGTCCATAGATCCGCCCATCTCGTATAGTTGCCTGAAACGGCGGTGAATTCCAGTTGGTTTTTGTTGCTGGAACAACGTCAAGATGACAGAGGATTCCCAAGTGGGGCGGCAGTGTTTTGTCCCAGTCGGCGGTACCCACCTGATACGCCATATTGTGACAATCCAAACCGACACCTTGCAGAGCATCCAACATATACTCCAGTGCTTCAGCGCAAGGACGTCCATAGGGATATCCATCTTGCGGTATTGATGTTGCCACACTAGGAATGGAAATTAAGTCCGAAAGTGTTTGCAGCATAGCGTTCTGATTGTAGGTGATCCTATCAAGTACAGATTGTGGCAGCACAAAAATCCCTTCTTTCTTTGTACAAATTACACAATTGCATTTGAAACAGTACCATTTTGGAAAAATGCATCTAGATTCTCAAGTGTAACTTTGGCGATATTGTGTAGTGCTTCAGTAGTTAGAAATGCTTGGTGAGAAGTCAGAACTACGTTTGGCATTGAAACCAGCAGCGAAAGAATGGTGTCACGTTTTATCATATCAGAGCGGTCTTCAAAGAAGAATTCTGTTTCTTCTTCGTATACGTCCAGACCTGCACCAGCAATTTTTCCATTTTTGAGTGCGTCTAGCAGTGCTTCGCTTTCTACCAGCATGCCACGGGATGTGTTGAGAAGAATAGCTCCATCTTTCATTTGTGCGATGGATTCCTTGTTTATGATATGTTTTGTTTGTTCTGTCAGAGGGCAATGCAGAGAGATAATATCACTGCGCTGTAGCAATTCTTCCAGAGAAACATACGAGAAATCAGCATCAGGTATTGGATAGGGGTCATATGCCAACACATGCATTCCAAATCCTCTGCAGATGCGAATAAAAATTTGCCCAATTTTTCCAGTGCCAATCACGCCTACAGTTCTGCCGTGCAGATCAAATCCTACCAGACCGTTCAGTGAAAAGTTAAAATCACGGGTACGGAAATAGGCCTTGTGAATTTTTCGGTTTAATGT
Organism: uncultured Ruminococcus sp.; assembly: GCA_949291345.1. Taxonomy (GTDB): domain Bacteria; phylum Bacillota; class Clostridia; order Oscillospirales; family Ruminococcaceae; genus Ruminococcus_C. The sequence continues at coordinate 17,286 of CASEVP010000122.1, read as the reverse complement.
CAATAAAAGTCCCATCGTGAATTCGGCTACCGCATAGGGGGAATATCCGGGAACACGTACTACAGGGATACGTTCTTTTGCAGCATTTCTGTCGACGTTGTTATAACCAGCACAGCGCATGGCAATAATTTTTACGCCTAGCTGGTACAGAGCTTCAATTACATCGGCATTTAACGTATCGTTGACAAAGGGAATGACAGCACTGCAGCCGTTTGCAAGTGAAACGCTGTCTTCATTTAGCTTGTGTTCAAAATATTTGATGTTGTAATGTTGATTCAGTTTGTCGAACCATACTCGGTCATAGGGCTTGGTATCAAAAAAAGCAATGCGTTCCATAAAAACTCCTTTCTGTCATTTGGAAAAAAGCAATCAGTATGATATATTGCAAAAAGCATGTGTCATGTACGGTGTCATGGACATGCCTTCCGCATTTACAACAATATGTGAAAAATTGCAGGCAGTGTTTTATTTGTCTGCACAGGGGGAGATTCGAGGTTTAAGGTGCTGACGATAAAGCGCTGGGAAATTGCCCATAGTGAAATCATAACATAAAAACATCATATTGGCAATTCCTAACAAAATCCAACCGCCATATTTTCCGTAATCACCTAGGGATTCTAGTAGTTCTTTCATACCTAAGATATAGACGGATATACCGAAAAACGCCATAACACCGGCATTAAAGAGAAGAAATCGAATCAAGAGAGTCAATGCTTTCCATCTCAGGCGATCCATTTTCGGACGAAGCAGGGGATAATATCCAAAAAATAGCAGAAAAGCCAACGATGCGTCTTTGTTAGGTGTGATGAAGATAGAGAGCAACCCTACAGAAATATAGGTAAGAATACCCCAATAGACGCCGGTTTCTATCACCATAATATAGATGAGGGCACTTGCAGCCATCGGAAGGATCAGATAGAACATTGGAAAAACGCCCGTCAAGAACATGCAAACCAAACATAATGCGGCTATAATGCCGCCAAGTGCGGTGCGATAGCTGACAGATTGCGTAGATTCTTTTGATTTCATAAAAACACCTCGAATACATTGTGTTCCGTACATAAAGATGCAACACCGTTTGAATAGTCGAATGGCTGTCTTTGATACGGTGTTATTTCTTTGGATATCACTGAACCGGTTTCGTTTGATGCATTTTCGTATATTTTGTTTACAATAGGTAACATTGTAATAAAACAACTAAAAACGAATTCGATTTTGTTGCTCCTTCTGAACAATCTTGCGGTTCAATCAGTCTATAATCGTTATTCGATATAGCCTGCATTTTATCAGTGTTTCCCTAAATCTATCTTACCAGAAAAGAATCCTTGTGTCAACTATAATCGCAAAAATATCAACGTGTTACACACCTCGTCTTTGTATACCTGTGCAACTCTATTTTTGCCCAAATGTACCGAAAGATACACAATCTTTGCAGCGGTGCAGAATGTTCTTTTGTTATTCCTTAAAGTGTATTATATATTTGCTTTTTATTGACAATTTTCATTTGATATCGTATAATAAAAAATATACATGGAATATAAATTGCGTTGCGCAAGGGGAGGTAAAATAATGCATCAGTTAATGGGAATCATTACTGCAGTGGCGTCCGGTACGACGGAGATAGAGTCAATGCAGGATGCGGTACAGGTAGTTAGTGAAGATGTAAAGCAGACAACCAGCATGCTTTCCAATTTCATACAGCCATTTGTGGATAAACTGCCATCTTTGGCTTTTGCGCTTCTTTTTTTGGTGATAGGCGTTTTCCTTTCCAAACAGATCGTTCGTATTTTAGGAAAGGCATTTCAGCGTTCTAATATGGATGGTATTATGGCGAGTTTTATTCGCTCCATCGTAAAGATTGTACTATACGTATTGCTGGCTGTCATTGCGCTTTCCATTCTGGATGTCCCAATGGATTCTATTGTGGCAGTGATTGCTTCGGCTGGTGTTGCTGTGGGTCTTGCATTAAAGGACAGTCTTTCAAATTTGGCAGGTGGATTTATCATTCTGTTTTCTAAGCCGATGAAAGAGGGCGATACCATTGAGGTTGATGGTGTAATTGGAAAGGTAGAGGCTATCAGTATTTTGTATACACGTCTGGTAACTGCGGATAATAAGACGGTATATATTCCGAATGGTACGGTATCTAAAGACAAGATTATAAATTATACCGATAAAGAGCTTCGTCGGGTAGACCTGCTGTTTGGTATAAGTTATGAAAGTGATATTGATATGGCAAAAAATGTTTTGTTGGAGGAAGTAAAGGCAGCGTCCGAATCTTTAGCTGATCCTCCGCCGGAGGTGTATGTCAGCAGTCATGATGATAATGCAGTAATATTGCGGCTTCAGGTTTGGACAAAGAGCGGCGATTACTGGACCCTGTATTATCGTTTGATGGAAAATGTAAAGAAAGCTTTTGACCGAAATGGCATTTCTATTCCATATCCACAGGTGGAATTACATATTCCAGAGCAGAGCAGTAAGAAGTAAAAAATGGTAAATTCATAAATGTTGCATATAATTGTATTTTTTTAATGAAATAAATGTTAAAAATTCGGGATTGTATTGACAATAGAGGGAATATGGGATATAATATACATATCCTTTCTTAAAAATTTTTTTCATAAAAATCCCCTTACTAAAGTGCCCATCTATTTTAGATGGGCACTTTACTTTTTTGGTTGCATGAAGATTGTACGAATAATGGTATATATGGTATGTAGCAAATTTTTTCAAAAAGGGTACAGCGCTAAGAAGATACAATAGCCTTTTTATGGCTGTATTCATAAAAAGAAAAATGGCAATCCGCTGTAAGGGATTGCCACTAAGAAAGACTATGTTACATTTTGGCTGCAGAAAAGGCATCAGTGGATATAATCATTCCAACTGGGGGTATTTCCTGCTGCGATACCTGTATAATAGCTTAGCACATAAAATGCATCGTTGGTGTCCAGTTGACAGGTATCCGTGTCGCCTTTCTTTGAGCAAGTATCAATATCTGCTAAGAAGAAGGTGAAATTCTCCATGTACGGATTGCTGGAATTGCCGTTGTAAATTTGTGCGGTTGATCCAGCGGATTTGGAAGCATAATATTTTAATACATAAAATGCGTCTGTTGTATCCGCACTACCATCGTAATTTACATCACCTTTTTTTGCGACTAGAATTGGCTGTGAGAAGGTCTCTCCTGTGTCTTTCCATTTCAGGATTTGACCGTTTGCGTATAAAGGTGCATTTGCGGAATAGTACAAATTTTGACTGCTTTGTTGCTGATAGAGTTGGTAGGGAGTGACACCATAACAATTGACCAAATTGGTAATATCTACATTGCTTTCTGTTGTTCCATCAGAATATGCAATATCCGCATAAATAGCATCTGCAAAATCTGTTGCAGAAATGGGATTTGTATCATCACTGGTATACATTGCTGCATCATTTTTTTCTGCATTGGTCACGGAAATTGATTCTGCTCCTACAGTAATTGAAGTACCAACTAAATTTAAAGTATAGTTTTTGTTGTCATTGCTGATTAACTCACATGCAGCACCTGTATTAGGGTTACTGTTATTCAAAAAATTGACATTGTACATACCGCATGGAGTGTCTTTCTCAATGACCAAATCTACGTAGAAAAAAGGAAATTCATCTGATTTTTTACTGAAGAAAGACGCACCGTCTTTCAACTGGGAAGTTCCACAGATCCAGACAACACGGTTGCAGGCATCCGGAATTGCTTCTCCTTCTGGGGTATTTGGGTTGTATCTCGGAATCGTAGCAGAAACGGTTTTGGGAGTAAATGAACTCTGATCAATGTACTCGTAAGAATAGGTGCCGTTATCATCAACGTCACAAATATAATCTTTTGTTAGTTTTCCCTTTTCTTCATCACGTTCTAGAATTCCATCGCCGTTGGTATCAATGCCTTCATAATAAGAAACAGAAAAAGTAATTTTATTCGGTCCGGCACTTGTCAGAGAAGCACCAAAAATTGGATCGCAAGCATATTCATTGGTGGTAAACATAGGACTGTTACTGGTGTATGAACTGTTCCTTTCAATGTAAGAGCCAAAACAGTATGGAATCAACTTGGTGGAAAAGGTACCCATTGTACTTTCATAAGTTTGTTCCGTTTCTTGTCTATGTCCGTTGTCACCGGTCACAACATTTGTAAAATATAAAGAATCACTGTCACTTTCAAATTTAATTGTACCGCTGGAGAATTTGTTGCGAGTACTGCCAGTAATATAAACGGCAGCAGGGATCACAACATCGCCGTTTTGTACCTCTTCTGCGGAAACCGAAGTGCGTTCCGGCACAATTTTTAGTGTATAGGGCAATGCGTCTGCTGTTTCTGTTGCGGCTGTAGTTGGCATTGCTTGTGAAAAAAGCAATGCAACGGCGAGTGCAGACGTACTCAGAAGTGCTATTAATTTATTTGCTTTCATAATCAGTTCCTTTCTATTAAATTGTGTGGGCAAAACTACAAAAAAGCCAATGAACTTTGGTGTACTGCCTGAAAAAATCCTATGAATTTTTAAGCAATACTGTAAAAAAACTGTACATAGATAGTTCTGTAAGATTTTTTCATTATATATAAATGAAAATAGAATGCATAGAAGCGTTTTTATCCGTATAACAAATTTTGAAAACAACATCTGTGCAAAGCTTTTTACCTTTCATTGTAGCATGCTCACGTAAAAATAAAATAAGTCTATAAAATACGTTTAAAATAACACATTAATTATGTATAAGAATGCGTTAAGCAGAGGCGGTTTGAGCTGTGTTTGAAGAGGACATTACCAATTTTTGTTTTAGCTTGTGCATATCAATTATATAGACAATTACCAGGAGTATATCTGCAAAAATCCATGCCACCGGACTGGCCATTGCTGCAGCAGTAAAGCCAAATATCGGTACCAGCAAAAAACAAACGAGAGAGCGTGCAGCAAGTTCGCTCACACCTGCCATCATTGGCAGAAGGCTGAATCCCATTCCCTGCAGAGAATTGCGTAGAACAAAAAGTATTCCCAAAACCGGGAGGAAGACAGCGTTGATTCGCATATATTTTATTGCCAGTCGAATTACTTCCGTTTCTGAAGAATCTAGGAAGAGAAGTACAGTGTACCTACCTAAGAACCAGAGAAACAGTATGCAGAATAATACGTAGAACATACTGATCAACAGACTGATTTGAATGCCGTTTTTAATACGGTAATATTTTTTTGCTCCTAGGTTTTGTCCGCAGTAGGTTGCCATAGTAATGCCGAGAGATTCCATAGGACTGGTAACGATAGAGCTGATCTTCTGAGCGGCAGTCACGCTAGTAACTGCAACAGCACCCAAGGTATTAACAGAAGTTTGCAAAATAATGGAACCGATGGCTGTGATAGAAAATTGTAGTGCCATAGGCAATCCGATAGACAAAAGCCGCACACAACGTTTGCATTCCAGCTTCATTTCACCGGTATGAAAGCGCATGACTTCAAATTTTCGATACAGATAGCCCAAACAAAGGATACCGGAGATACCTTGTGAAATAACAGTTGCATAACCGGCACCGGCAACACCTGTTTTGAGTACAATTAAGAAGAATAAATCCAGAACGATATTTAGAAAAGAGGCGATTGCAAGGAAAATGATAGGAGATTTGCTGTCGCCTACAGCTCGGAGCATGGCAGCAAGCAAATTATAAATAATGGAGGTGACGATACCGCCAAAGATGACAATAATGTAATCATATGCATATTGATAGATGTCGGACGGTGTTTTCATCCAGTGCAGGATGGTTTCTGTTCCAAGCATAGTCAGAACAGTAAGGACAACGGAAATGACTGCACTCAAGTAGTAAGCATTGGCGATATATTTTCGCATGCTATTTGCATCGCCTGCACCGAATGCTTGTGCCACAGGAATGGACAGTCCAGTACACATACCAGTAGCAAAACCCACAACCAAAAAGCTGATAGCGCCTGTGGCGCCTACGCCTGCAAGTGCATCTGCACCAAGATAGCGACCGACAATAACAGTGTCGACCATGCTATAGAATTGCTGCAGAATGTTTCCGATAATCATGGGTCCGCAAAATCGAAGAATCAGCCCCAACGGTTTTCCGGCAGTCATATCTTTTGTCATAGAAAAACTCCCCCTTTAGAAACCGTATCTGAAAAAAGTGCTGTTTGATGATACGTTTTCGTAAATTCATGTTTCTCTATTATAACAACAACGAAAGAATTCGTCTAGTCGCATTTCCGACAAAAAAACAATTATGAAATCATTAAGAAATCAGATAAAATCACGAGAAAAAAGTCGAATAGGAAAGAAATAATAAATATCTATAACGAAATTGCAGTGATTCGAAAAAAAGGATAAAAAAATGACAAAATCAGTGCTTTTTCATGCTTTTCAAGAGGTATAATTTGTGTTATGCTGTAAGTAGAGGCAGGATAAATGCCGAGAAAGTGAGAAGGGAGTTATAGAATATGAAAATACAGGAAAGAACGAAAGAACGATTTGCCGATGCAATTGTGTACATGGAGGTGTACGGCAGTAACAGAATTATTTATCGGGTAACAGCAAGTAATGTTATTTGCCGGGGGATGGCAAAACTGGTTTATGGCGTAATGCTGGAAGACTTGCGCAGCGGAGAACAACAAAGTATTGCAGATTTTTCGACCGATCTGGAAAAAACAATTCGTTTTGCCAATGACTTGGTCATGCGAGAGACCATCCCGGCAAAGTTGTACGATGCCGCATTGGAATACCTATGTACAGCATTGCCTTCAAAGGAGAAGGTGCCAGAAACGGCAGGCAAAACTCAAGAGTTTTCTGTGTCATCCCGCAGAATTTTCTCACGATAAGCCGCCGCCGCCTGTTCTTGGCGGTTATCACCGAATTGGTAGTATACTTTGTTTTTGATAATGTCCGGAAGGTACTGCTGTTTGACAAAATGATTCGGGAAATCATGAGGATAGAGATAGTGCTGTCCTCTAACAGTAGCTTCTGCCCCATCGAAATGTTTGTTTTGTAAGTGACGGGGAAAATCTAGTGCTCCGAATTCTTCTACATCTGCCCAAGCCGCATGTATGGCTTTGTAGGCACTGTTGGACTTTGGTGCAGTTGCAAGAAGCACGACAGCTTCCGCAATTGGAATACGAGCTTCTGGCAGACCCAGCTGCAGTGCACTATCCACACAGGCTTTCGTTACTACAATTGCCTGCGGATAAGCCAAACCAATATCTTCTGATGCAATAACCAAAAGTCTTCTGCAAACCGACAGCAAATCATTTGCTGCCAAGAGTCTGGCAGTATAATGCAGTGCAGCATTTTCATCGGAGCCGCGGATGGATTTTTGCAGAGCAGACAGTAGGTCATAATGCTGGTCATTGTCTCTGTCATATCGCATATTACTACGCTGTGTGAGTTCTTTGGCAAGTGTTTCTGAAACAAAGAGACCGTTTTTCGTTTGTTCGCTGGACAGTACAATCAGTTCCACCGTATTTATTGCCTTTCGTACATCTCCGCCGCATCCGTTGGCGATCCATTTGCATACCTTCTCTTCAAGCAGAATGGAGGTGCGCATCTGTTTTTCCATGCATTGAAATGCGCGTTTTACAGCTTTCTCCATTTCCTCGGGTGGAACCGGCTTGAATTCAAATATGGTAGAACGGCTGATCAAGGCATTGTAAACCGCAAAATACGGATTTTCAGTTGTCGATGCAATAAGTGTAATCTGCCCATTTTCCATATATTCCAGAAGTAGCTGCTGTTGTTTTTTGTTGAAATACTGTATTTCGTCTAAGTATAATAAAATGCCGTTCATGCTGGAAAAGGTACCAATCTCAGCAACCACATCTCGGATATCAGCAGTTGAAGCGGAAGTGCCGTTTAGTTTATGCAGCGTCATATTTGATTGTTCGGCAATAATCCTAGCGACGGTGGTTTTGCCAACACCAGATGGACCGTAGAAGATCATGTTGGGGATTTTTCCACTTTCAATGATTCGTCTTAGTGGCTTTCCTGGAGCAAGAAGTTGTTTTTGCCCTACTACATTGTCTAAACTGTCGGGACGAATTTGGTCTGCTAATGGGGTGTGCATGGTTTACTGATACAGCGGATATTTTTCGCACAATGCTGAAACATTTGCACGAATCTCATCCGCTTTGTTTTCGAAATCAGAAGCCGCCAAATACATTGCATCAGCGATAATTTCCATATCTTCCGGTTGCAACCCACGTGTTGTGACAGCAGGCGTACCCACACGGATACCACTGGTGACAAACGGCTTCTGGGGATCATTGGGAATTGCATTTTTGTTGACAGTGATGAACACTTCATCCAATCGATGTTCAAATTCTTTACCGGTCAGTTCACCAAATGGGCGCAGATCCACGAGCATTAGGTGATTGTCTGTACCGCCGGAAACCAGACGAAATCCCCGTTTTACCAGTCCGTCCGCTAACGCCTTTGCGTTTGCAACGACAGTTTTACCGTAAGTTTTAAATTCCGGCTGTAGTGCTTCACCAAAGCAAACTGCTTTAGCAGCAATTACGTGCATTAGCGGACCGCCTTGTGTGCCTGGGAACACGGCTTTGTTGATTTTCTTTGCAAGCTCTTCATCATTGGTTAAAATCAGACCGCCTCTTGGACCACGTAGCGTCTTATGTGTTGTGGTTGTTGTAACATCAGCATATGGTACCGGAGAGGGATGCACGCCAGCGGCAACCAGTCCTGCAATGTGTGCCATATCTACCATTAGATATGCTCCCACGGATTTTGCGATTTCGGACAGCCGCTGGAAATCGATAATACGGGGATAAGCACTTGCACCTGCGACGATGAGTTTTGGCTGAACTTCTTTCGCCAGAGCCTCTGCTCGGTCATAGTCAATAAATTCGTCTTCGCCCAATTCATATGGAACAAAATTGAAGTATTTTCCGGAAATGTTGACCGGCGAACCGTGTGTTAGATGACCGCCGTGAGCCAGACTCATACCCATAACGGTATCACCCGGTTGGAGCAGTGCAAAATACACGGCAGTATTTGCTTGTGCACCGGAGTGTGGTTGAACATTGGCATAGTTGGCACCAAACAGTTTTTTTGCCCGTTCAATGGCGATTTCTTCTACCACGTCGACATATTCACATCCGCCATAGTAGCGCTTATGTGGGAGACCTTCGGCATATTTGTTGGTAAGAACAGAACCCATAGCAGCCATCACCGCAGGAGAAACTAAATTTTCACTGGCAATTAACTCCAGGTTTCGGCGCTGTCTGCCCAGTTCTTCTTCCATCACTTTACCTACTTCTGGATCATACTGCGATACAAATCCAATTGAGTCCATCATATTCTGATACATATTAAAAAAACTCCTTTTTCAAAAATATACACTTTCATTATACAATAAACAATTTAAAAATACAAGCAATTTTCCAAAAATTGTGGAATATTGATTAATAAGAAAAAACGAGTGCAATTCTTTAACATAGAAGCACTCGGTTTTCCTTGTATGGATTATGCCAGAGAAGCAATTACTTCTACTTCTACCAGTACACCCTTGGGTAAATCTGCAACGCCAACACAGCTTCTTGCTGGTTTTGCATCGCCCATTGCTTGGGCATAGACTTCATTAAATGCAGCAAAATCCTTTGCTACATCTTTCAGAAAACAGGTGGTTTTGATCACTTTATCAAAGCCAATGCCAGCAGCTTCTAATACTGCCTTAAGGTTTGCCATCACCTGTTTAGACTGTCCCACAATATCAGTTGCTTCGACAGTACCAGTTGCGGGGTTTATAGCAATTTGACCTGAAGTATACAGTGTATCGCCTATTTTGACAGCTTGAGAATAGGGACCGATGGCATTCGGTGCGTTTTTGGTATAAATAATATCCATAACGAAACTCCTTTCGGTTTGAGAGAGTATTTCCAAAAATTAATCTACCAAGTGGAATCCGGCATCAATTAAAGCACCACGGATTTCCTGAATGTGTGCATAGTCTCTGGTTTCCATGGTAATACGTAGGAAACAGCCATTAATATCACTGCCTTCGTTGGCACGCTCGTGATGAATGGATATGACATTTCCACCGAGATCCGCGATGATACGGGAAACATCCTTTAATTGACCGGGTTTATCAAGTAATTCGATATTGAGCATACAAGATCTGCCGGACATAAGCAGTCCTCTTTTGATGACACGAGAAAGAATGGTTACATCAATGTTACCGCCGGAAACCAGACAAACCACTTTTTTGCCTTCTACAGGTACCTTGTGGAACATGGCTGCGGCAACCGATGCAGCACCGGCACCTTCAGCAATCAATTTTTGTTTTTCAATCAGTGCCAGAATGGCAGCGGAGATCTCATCGTCAGTGACAGTAACGATGTCATCGACATATTTTTTGACATATTCAAAAGTATGTGCTCCCGGTTCCTTTACAGCAATACCGTCAGCAATGGTGGAAACGGTATCAAGACAAATAATCTTGTTGTTTTGGATAGACTGATACATACTGGGAGCACCGCTTGCCTGTACGCCGTAAACTTTAATATTGGGGTTGAGATTTTTAATGGCAAAAGCAACGCCTGAGATCAGACCACCACCGCCGACAGGAACGATAACCGCGTCCAACTCCGGCATCTGATCAAGAATTTCCAAACCGATGGTACCTTGTCCGGCAATGACGTTTTCATTGTCAAAGGGATGTACAAAGGTGTAATTATGCTCTTTCTGCAATTCTACTGCTTTGTTATAGGCATCGTCATATACGCCCTTTACCATGCATACATCTGCACCATAGCTTTTTGTTGCTTCCACTTTGGAAATAGGAGCACCATCAGGTAGACAGATCAGCGCCTTCATGTGGTTTTTTGAAGCAGCAAGTGCAACTCCTTGAGCATGGTTTCCCGCAGAGCAAGCGATAACGCCTCGTTCTTTTTCTTCCTTGGAGAGTTGGGACATCATATAATAGGCACCACGCACCTTAAAAGAACCGGTAATCTGTAAATTTTCTGTTTTTAGGAATAAGTCACAGTCTGGACAGAGTTTTTTTGATGGAATCAGATCCGTTTTTCGGATTACACTGCGTAAGACGTGACTAGCCTGATAGATTTTATCCAATGTCAACATGAACAGGACTTCCTTTCCTTTTAAAATATCAGAATGTACCGCACGAAAGTAATCATGCCGTGCAGAATTAGGATTGTTTTGTCATCAGTTGATCAATGAGCTGACGAGCCGCACGAGGACTTCTGCCGCATTTTTGGAGGGCAAACTGTTCTGCAAGAGCATCTAGTTCTGCCCCTTTGATGCCCAGATCTGCCTGTTGTGCCAGTGCGTGTACAATTTCCAGATAGAGATCTTTTTTGGGTCGTGTATATGTCACAGTAATACCAAACCGTTCCGACAGGGAAATGCGTTCTTGTACTGTGTCATTGGCATGTTTGTCAGAGCCGTCATCAAACGTTTCTTTGACAAGGTGGCGGCGGTTACTGGTAGCATATATCACAGTATTTTTCATTCGTGCAGCAATACTGCCCTCCAAAGTTGCCTTTAATGTGCCAAAGTTAGGGTCGTCTTCTGAAAAAGTGAGATCATCGATAAAAATAATAAATTTAAGAGGATTTTTGCATAAATGATCCATAATCTGCGGAATAAAACATAATTGGTCTTTGCTTAGTTCGATTAGACGCAGCCCCTGTTCCTGAAATGCATTGGCAATGGCTTTGACTGTAGCTGATTTTCCTGTGCCGGCATCACCCGCAAGAAGGACATTTGAGGCATATTTTCCGTTAAGGAGTGCCTGAGTATTGGCAATAACAATACCACGTTCTCTTTCATAGCCGACCATTTTTTCTAGAGAAATCGGATCTGGATACTGTACCGGAAGGATATCGCCGCTTGTCCCTACGGTAAACATGTGATGTCTGGCATAGATGCCATAGCCATGACGGTCAATTTGTGCAACACGTTCGGCGTAAAGGGATTCTAAGTCGGTTTTGTGTGTTTGCCATGCAGGCAGAGGAATCTCTGTCAACATTTCTGCCTGCATTTGTGCCGGAGAAAACATGGCAATACGATTGAGTAGTTTTAGTTCCGTATGCAAGCATGCCTTCATATTGGGAGAGATATCCTCTTTGGCTCCTGCACGACGGACATAAATGTTTTCATGTTCTAGTACAATTTGCTCTAGATAGCTTGTCAAATCGTCAGCATGCTCATACAATGCGGCAACCATTGCACTGTAGAAACGAATTTGAGCTGGTGTATTCTCGTTGTCTGTGTGGCAGAACTGCATTAGCGCACGAATAACGGGATCCTGTTGTAGGCTGCGAAAAATGACCAATGCATCCAGTCCGTAGCCAATTTCCTGTTTTGGAGTCATGGTATTCGAAGCTTCCTTTCGGTATCAAATTAGAGCAGAGAGATAATTTTCTCTGTACATTCTGTGCAGGACAACGGTGTAGTGTCTTTGCCTGCGATATCAGCTGTTCGGTAGCCTTTGTTCAGATAGGTATCAACTGCATCTTCAATCGCTTGTGCTTCATCCATCAAATCAAAAGAATACCGCAGCATCATTGCTGCAGAGAGAATGGTGGCAATAGGATTTGCTTTGTTTTGACCGGCAATATCCGGTGCAGATCCATGGATTGGTTCGTACATACCACGTTTGGTTGCGCCCAGTGATGCAGAGGGAAGCATACCAATAGAGCCGGTAATTTGAGATGCCTCGTCAGAGAGAATATCGCCAAACATATTGGAAGTTACTACCACGTCAAATTGAAGGGGATTCTTGACTAGTTGCATAGCGGCGTTATCAACCAGCATATCTGTGAGGGTGACATCAGGGTAATCCTTTGCCACTTCGTGTACTACCTCTCGCCATAGGCGGGAACTTTCCAGTACGTTTGCCTTGTCGATGCTAATGACGTTTTTATTCCGCTTCTTTGCTGTTTCAAAGGCAACTTTTGCAATCCGCTCTACTTCCATACGGCTGTAGCATTCCGTGTCATATGCTTCTTCGCCGTACTTACCCTCTCTTCGACCACGTTCACCGAAGTAAATGCCGCCGGTGAGCTCACGTACCATCATAATATCGAAACCTTTTGCAACAATATCCTCGCGCAGCGGACAATCTCTTTTCAGTGCTGGATACAGTTTTGCAGGACGCAGGTTAGTAAAGAGTCCCAGTGCCTCCCGGATGCCAAGCAGTGCCTTTTCCGGGCGCAGATGAGGTGGCAAGGAATCCCACTTGTTGTTGCCAACAGCACCGCCAACAGCTCCCAGTAATACGCTGTCACTTGCCAAACAGCCATCTATCGTTTCTTGCGGGAGAGGAACGCCTGTTGCATCAATGGCACAGCCGCCGATGAGGTAGGGAGTACAATTGAAGGTATGACCGAATTTTTCTCCAATTTTCTGGAGGACAGCCACAGCGCTGTCAACGATCTCCGGACCGATGCCATCGCCCCGGAGGAGTGCAATGTTAAAATTCATGTAGATTGCTCCTTTTTATGAAGTTTTGCGGATATTTGCGAAAAAATCCCATTATATCCGTATATACTTTTTTATTATACAACAAAATGTGCCAAATTACAAGCTTTCGAAAAAAATTCAAAAACATTCCATAAAAAACACCGATGCAATAGAATTGCACCGGTATTTTTGAAATTATTTTGTTTTTATATCTGGCTTGGTTTTCTAATGAAACATAAACCATCTATGGTTATTTCACAGCACCGTTTTTAATCGATTCGATTAGACCGCCATTGGCAATAATGGTTTGAATAAATGCCGGAAACGGCGCCACATGGAATTCCTTTCCATTTGTCAAATCCCGGATAATGCCATTATCAAGATCCGCTTCTACTGTGTCTCCCTCGTTGATGGCCTCCACAGCCTCGGGACATTCTACGATAGCAAGTCCGATATTAATTGAGTTACGATAGAAAATTCTTGCAAAACTTTTGGCTATCACTAAAGAAATGCCGCTTTCTTTAATGGCAATGGGAGCATGTTCTCTGGAGGAACCACAGCCAAAGTTTTCACCTCCTACCATAATATCACCAGGTCTGACGCGGCTGGTAAATGTGGTATCCAGATCTTCCATGCAGTGGGAGGCAAGTTCTTTTTTATCGATTGTATTTAGATAACGTGCCGGAATGATGACATCCGTGTCTACATTGTCGCCGTATTTGATGACAGTACCATTCAATTTCATTTAAAGAACCTCCTTTGGGGAAACGATCTTGCCGGCAATGGCACTTGCTGCGGCAACGGCTGGGCTAGCTAAGTATACTTCTGATTCCGGGTGCCCCATTCTGCCCACAAAATTCCGGTTTGTGGTGGAAACAGCGCGTTCACCGGCTGCCAAGATGCCCATATGACCGCCTAAACATGGACCGCAAGTGGGTGTAGAAACGACACAACCGGCTTTGATGAAATCTTGGATCAGTCCGTTTTCTATTGCTTTGAGGTAGATTTCCTGTGTTGCCGGAATAATGATAGCACGAACATTTTTTGCAACTTTTTTTCCTCGAATGATGGAAGCAGCTTCTTCAATATCCTTGTAGAAACCGTTGGTACATGAACCAATAACAACCTGATCGATTTTTATATCACCCACTTCATCGATGGTTCGGGTGTTGCCCGGCAGGTGAGGAAATGCGACAGTAGACTTGATTTCGCACAAGTCAATTTCAATGATTTCATCGTATACCGCATCTTTGTCAGCTTTATAGACAACTGGCTTACGGTCACTGTGTTTTGCCACATATGCCAATGTTGTATCGTCTACTTCAAAGATACCATTCTTTGCGCCGGCTTCAATGGCCATGTTGGTCATAGTCAGTCGATCGCTCATGGTCAAAGATGCCACACCCGGTCCGGTGAATTCCATAGAGCGGTACAGTGCACCGTCTACGCCGATTTTGCCGATGATGTGCAAAATGACATCTTTGCCGGAAATATATGGATTCAACTTGCCTTTGAGGACAAATTGAATGGCAGATGGTACTTTAAACCAAGCCTTGCCAATTGCCATACCGCAAGCCATGTCTGTAGAGCCAACACCGGTTGAGAATGCGCCCAGCGCACCGTAAGTACAAGTATGAGAGTCTGCACCGATGACAACATCGCCGGAAACAACGAGACCTTTTTCCGGGAGCAGAGCGTGTTCAATGCCCATCTGTCCAACATCGTAGAAGTGGGTAATTTCCTGTTCGCTGCAGAAATCACGGCACATTTTACATTGTGTGGCAGCCTTGATATCTTTGTTCGGGGCAAAGTGATCCATGACCATAGTCACTTTTTCTTTGTTAAATACTTTGTCGGTACCCAGTTTGTTGAATTCTCGGATTGCCACTGGGGAAGTAATGTCGTTGCCTAATACTCGGTCTAAGTTTACAAGGATCAATTGACCGGCTTCGACAGAATCCAGACCGGCATGTGCCGCAAGGATTTTTTGTGTCATTGTCATACCCATTGGGTAACGCCTCCTTTTTTTAAAATGGAAATTTAGTCCATTCGATTGATGATAGCACCCTTATCTGCTGAAGAAACCATCTTTGCATACCGTTTTAAGTAACCGGTCAAATTTTCCTTCGTCAAAATTTTGGTGATTTTTTTACGTTTCGCCAGTTCTTCATCAGATACTTCTAGGGTAATGCTATGATTTGGAATATCTATAGAAATAATATCGCCGTCTTGAACATATGCGATGGTGCCGCCGTTGACTGCTTCAGGAGAAACATGACCGATTGCTGCACCACGTGTCGCGCCTGAGAAACGTCCATCTGTAATCAGTGCGACATCTTTGTCCAGACCCATGCCGGCAATTGCGGAAGTGGGAGAAAGCATTTCACGCATACCCGGACCGCCTGCCGGTCCTTCATAGCGTATGACAACTACATCACCTTTTACAATTTTACCGCCCTTAATGGCAACGATTGCTTCTTCTTCGCTGTTAAATACTTTAGCGGGACCTTTATGCACCAGCATTTCTTTTGCTACAGCGCTGCGCTTTACTACACATCTGTCCGGAGCTAGGTTGCCCTTGAGGACTGCAATGCCTCCCGTTTCGCTGTATGGATGCTCTATCGGACGAATGATTTCTGTATTTTTGTTAATACAGCCTTTGATATTTTCACCTAATGTTTTACCGGTGACAGTCATTACATCGGTGTGAATGAGATTTTTCTTAGTCAGTTCATTAAGAACGGCATAAATGCCGCCGGCTTCATTTAAGTCTTCCATATATGCATGTCCTGCTGGTGCTAAATGGCAAATGTTCGGGGTTTTTGCGCTGATCTCGTTGACCATATCTAGGTCAATTTTAATACCACATTCGTTTGCAATTGCTGGAAGGTGCAGCATACTGTTGGTAGAACAGCCTAGTGCCATATCGGCAGTCAGTGCATTTTCAAATGCTTTTTCAGTCATGATGTCTCTCGGTCGAATGTTTTTGCGGTACATTTCCATGACTGCCATGCCAGCATGCTTGGCAAGCTTAATGCGGTCGGAATATACAGCTGGAATGGTACCATTGCCTTTTAGTCCCATGCCTAATACTTCTGTCAGACAGTTCATGGAATTGGCAGTATACATCCCGGAGCAAGAGCCGCAGGTAGGACATGCTTTATTTTCAAATTCTTCTACTTCTTCTAAGGTGTAAGTTCCGGCAGCATAAGAGCCAACGGCTTCAAACATACTGGAAAGACTGGTTTTACTTCCTTTGACATGACCTGCTAGCATTGGGCCGCCGCTGACAAAAACAGTTGGTACATTAATGCGCGCTGCAGCCATCAGCAGTCCAGGTACATTTTTGTCACAGTTGGGTATCATGACGAGAGCATCAAAGTGGTGTGCCAGTGCCATGCATTCGGTAGAATCGGCAATCAGATCACGTGTCACCAGTGAATATTTCATACCCACATGACCCATAGCAATTCCATCGCAGACAGCAATTGCGGGAAATACAACAGGGGTACCGCCTGCCATAGCGACGCCGATTTTCACAGCATCTACAATTTTGTCAATGTTCATGTGCCCGGGAACAATTTCATTATATGAAGAAACAATGCCGACCAAAGGACGTTCCATTTCTTCTCTGGTCATACCCAAAGCGTTGAAAAGGGAACGTTGCGGTGCTTTGTCGACACCATCACAGTAAAAGTTACAACTCATGGAAAGACCTCCATTCTTTAAAATATTTGAAAAAAATATTAATACAGGTTGATGGAAACGCGAATGATATTTGATGTTCATGTAATAGGGTTCACAGGCTATCAG
>CASEVP010000121.1 GCA_949291345.1 uncultured Ruminococcus sp. | reverse complement strand
TTTTGCAGGTTCCAGTCCCATTTCAAGCTTTCCTGCTTTACGGCATATGCTCAGACTCCCCTGCCAACGCTGTTTGTAATGCATGTTTCATCTCCTCGTAAACTGTTTCCGGTATACGGCATCCAAAAGAACGCTCAATTCGATGTCCTTTCTGCGCTAACAAAAAGCAGTCCATATTCTTACATAGATATGCACCACGTCCCGATTTTTTTCCGGTAAAATCCAATGAAATATTGCCCTCTTTGTCTTTTAGTATCCGTACCAGTTCTTTTTTCGACCGCATCTTTCCACATCCCACACAAAGTCGCATAGGCACTTTTTTACTCTTCAATCTCACTCGCCTCCGGTGTCTGTGTTTCTACTGCCGGTGCCGTCGCTGTCTCTTCCTGTTCTGCTGTCAATTTATCACTGCTGGGTTCCGCTATCTCTTCCGCAGGTGTTTCTGCCTCTTGATGCAGCACATCAAACTCCGGCTTAATGTCAATCTTATAACCTGTCAGCTTTGCTGCCAATTTGGCATTTTGTCCCCTATTACCAATTGCCAATGACAGTTGATTATTTGGTACTTTTACCATACATGTACGTTCTTCTTCATCCAAAATCTTTACTTCCAGCACAGATGCTGGTGCCAGTGCCTTTGCAATAAACTCCTCTGGATTTTCGCTGTATGGTATAATATCGATCTTTTCTCCATTGAGTTCTGAAACAATTGCTGAAATTCTAGTACGCTTTGGACCGATACAAGCACCGATTGCATCGACATTGGGATCTTTAGACCATACTGCCACCTTTGTCCTAGAGCCTGCCTCTCTGGAAATTGCCTTTATCTCCACAGTACCATCATAAATATCCGGAATTGTCATTTCAAAAAGGCGTTTTACCAGTTCCTTTCTCACACGGGAAATTTTGATGATTGGCTTTTTCTGCTTATTGGCAATCGTCGTAATGTATACCTTGATTTGCTTTCCTTCTTCCAGCACCTCACCAGGAATCTGCTCATTACGGAACAAATACAGCTCCGTTTTATGATACAAAAGTGTCGCTGTACCTCCCGGCTCTACCTGGGAAACAACACAGGTAATACAATCGTTTTCCAAATCCCGGAATTCATTTAGAATTCTCTCTCGATTGATTTCTCTCAAATCGCCCTTAATGGACTGCTTTGCAGACTGGGCTGCCGCTCTGCCAAATTTGGAAATATTTAACCTTTTTTCCACTTTTCCGCCCACATACGCATTCGGGTCTATAGTTCTTGCTTCAGCAATGTTTACCTCAGTCTCATCAATCGGCATGTCATCAATGACATCCTGTACCAAATACATTTCAAATGTCTTGGTTTCCGGATCAATATTGATGCGAAATCTTTCATCTCCGCTGTTGGGATATACGCGGCGTGCCGCCTTTAGCATTGCTGATTTAACTTTTTCTACCAACAATGCGGTATCTACATTCGCTTCGTCTCCCAAGGAGGAAAGCGCATCAAAAAAACGATTATCCATGATTTCTTAAGCCTCCGTTATTTCTTTAAAATTCTACAGCCACATACCGGCGCACATATGACAGTTCTTCCAACGGCAATGTTGTTTCGGTTCCATCTTCATATTCGATCGTCACATGTTCCTTATCAAATGCCTTCAAGATACCGATCCATTCTTTTTCCCCTGCGATCGGACGAATTGCTCTTGCACGGACTTCCATTCCCAATGTTTCTTCAAAATGCTCCGGCTGATTTAGTTCCCTCTCCAGTCCCGCAGAGCCTACCTCCAGCACATATGCCTGTGAGATCGGATCTGCCGCATCTATCGCCGTATTCACCGGTCGTGTCATCTTTTCACAATCTGCAATTGTGATACCGTCCGGATGATCAATAAACACCCGAAGATACCAATAAGCGCCTTCTTTTTCAAAACTGACATCCCAGATCCGGTAACCATACGCATCGGCAATTGGTTTCACCAGCTCATACACTGTCTTTTCTGTCCCGCCGAACTTTTTCATTTTCATGGCATTACTCCTTTTTCTGCATCATCGCCTGCTTTTTCCAAAAAAATCATTCTAATTTGATACAGGCGCCTACATAAACGAAAGACCGGTGGGGTTCCGGTCTTTGGCTGCATGATTATTTTTATTATAACACCTGAAATACAAAAAATCAAGAGTTTTGCAGAAAAAAAATGCAATTTTCCCAAAATTTTTTTCAATCCTTCTCAAAATCAGACTTATTTGGACATACATTGCCTGATCTGTTTTTATTTTTTGCCTGTCCAATCCGCCGATGGTATAACACGCAGCATTACGCCGCTGAATGGCGGCAGTTCAAATGTAAACTGCATACCGCCCCGTACAAAATCCCCTGTCAGATATTTATCCTGCGGTTCAGGCACATTTCCGTAAAACCGCTCCCAGTCCGTATGCAACAGAAGCTCCAGTCCTTCACAGTTTTCCAATGTAAACGAATACATCTGGGATCCCTCGTCAGACATATGCAGCAGTACTATTATCCGGCTATCGCCGGATTGTCGTTCTATAGCATAGATACACTTTTTCTCCTGTGCGCAGTCCAGCCACCGAAATCCATCAGAAGTATAATCTCCCTGATATAGGGCAGGCTCAGTCAAGTATAAATGATTGAGTTCTGTCATGTAATTGTGAAACGCATCATGTATGGGGTACTGCAATATTGCAAAATCCTGCTGCTGTGTTTCCGTCCACTCCCGAAGCTGTCCCAATTCACTCCCCATAAACACTAACTTTTTTCCCGGATGAGCGTACATATATAAATACAGAATGCGTGCCTGTGGGAATTTCTGTTCATAGTCACCAAACATTTTTTGCACAATGGTTGCCTTACCGTGCACATTTTCATCGTGAGAGAGCGGCAAAAGATAATATTCATTTGAAAAGTACATCATAGAAAATGTGAGCTTATGATATTCACTTTTCCGTATCCATGGATATTGACGAAAATAATCCAGCGTATCATTCATCCAGCCCATATCCCACTTGTAATCAAAGCCAAGACCGCCATATTCCACCGGCTTTGTGATCCCCGGGTAATTGGATGAATCCTCAGCAATTAACATGGCATCCGGATGCAGTAGATGCAGACCCTGATTCATCTGTTTTAGAAACCGAATCCCAGCAGGATTGGTACCACGATTCTCATTGCCGCCCCAATAAATCAAACGGCTGACAGCATCTACACGCAATCCATCAAAATGATATACCGACAGCCAATAGTTGGCGCTAGATTGCAAAAAACTGCATACCTCGCCACGCGAATGCATAAAGTTGCAGCTGCCCCACTCACTGTGACTGACATCTCTTGCGGGATATTCATAGAGTGTTGTGCCATCATAGTGATTAAGTGCATAATCATCTACCGCAAAGTGCACGGGAACAAAATCCAGTATCACGCCGATTCCCGCTTGGTGACAAACATCAACCAACCGCATAAGTTGATCGGCATTGCCGTAACGAGATGTTGGACTGAAAAAACCTGTATTCTGATAACCCCAAGAACAATCCGCAGGGTGTTCGCTCAGCGGCATAAATTCAATATAGTTATAACCATTTTTCTGAACATAATCAACCAGTTTTGGGGCAATCTCCTCGTAAGTATACCAACCATTTACATCGTTTGAGTTGGTCATCCAGGAGCCCAGATGTACCTCATAGATATTCACAGGTTTATGACGATGATCACCACGGTTTCGCATCCATTCTTCATCGTGAAAGCAGTAACTGTTCAAACTACGAATAATGGATGCCGTTTTGGGACGTAATTCCATACCAAATCCATACGGATCACAATGGTCAATTGTCGCCCAACTATCACTGCCCGGTACAATTCGAAATTTATACATTTGCCCCGGAATGGCATCCGGTATCGTAATCTCATATATTCCACCGTCATGCACCCGTTCCATAGGCATCGGCTTCCAGCCCCCGCCTTCCCAGATAAGAAAAACCTCTTTTGCATTGGGTGCCAACGTTCGAAACACCACACCGTTTTCTGTTAGATGTGCTCCAAAATATGTATACGCATCTAAAACATTACCCATAAAAAATTCATGAATATCCATAAACAAATGTCCTCTTGAAAAAAATTTTATGGCAGAATGATAATCTAAAAAATTCTATTTGTTTTTTCGCAGTTTCAATCATTTCCATTCTTCCCGCCAATTCTATTTTCATTATACAAGAAATACACACACCTCTTCAAGCATCAAAATTCAAACCAAAGTCGATTACTTAACATAATAGAAAAATATGTTGCATATCAGTACTTTTTTCGAGAAGGCAGAAAAAATTTTGAAAAAGCCATTGCAATTGCACAAAAAATTTGATATAATAAAACTTGTACGACATCTTTGCACATTCTAATGCACGTGTAAAGACCTGTTGAGTATTGATTTAGGAGGCACTACTTATGTTAGTATCAGCAAAAGATATGATGCAGGCAGCAATGAAAGGCAAGTATGCTGTCGGTCAGTTCAACATTAACAATCTGGAGTGGACAAAGGCAATCCTGAACACTGCGCAGAAACTAAATTCTCCAGTCATTTTGGGTGTTTCCGGCGGTGCCGGCAAGTATATGACTGGTTTCAAAACCGTTGCAGCGATGGTAAAGGCAATGGATGAAACACTTGGTATTACAGTTCCTGTTGCATTACACTTGGATCACGGCACCTACGATCAGTGCTATGACTGCATTAAGGCAGGATTTACTTCCATTATGTTTGACGGTTCTCACTTCCCCATTGAAGAAAACTTAGCGAAAACCAGCGAATTGGTTTCTGTTTCTCACAAGCTGGGACTGTCTATTGAGGCAGAAGTTGGTGCCATCGGCGGCGAAGAAGACGGCGTTATTGGCAAGGGTGAATGTGCAGATCCGCAAGAATGCAAAACCATCGCTGATTTAGGTGTAGACATTTTGGCTGCTGGTATCGGCAACATCCATGGTGTATATCCGGACAATTGGGAAGGTCTAAGCTTTGAAACACTGGAAGCTGTCAAGAAGGCTGTCGGTGATATGCCTTTGGTTCTCCACGGCGGTACAGGTATTCCCGATGATCAAATCACTAAGGCAATTTCTCTCGGCGTTGCAAAAATTAACGTAAATACTGAGTGCCAACTTGTATTTGCTGAAGCTACCAGAAAGTACATCGAAGAAGGCAAGGATCTCAAGGGCAAGGGCTTTGACCCAAGAAAACTGCTTCTGCCAGGTTACGAGGCAATTATGGCAAAGGTAGAAGAAAAAATGAACCTGTTTGGCTCTGTTGGTAAAGCATAAATCAAATTATTTCAATAAAAGCGTACTGCGCTGCTAAATGTCTGGTACGTGTTTCTACAAAATGAGGGGCTGTTGCACGATATATTTTGTGCAACAGCCCCTTTATGCATTTTCTTTACTCAAACAGTATCATGTTATGTTCCTGTTCCAGATACTGTCATTTCAGTGGTTTGCGTTGCGATATCCGTTTTACCGGACTGGAATTTTTCAAATGTTAGCTCAGCATCATAGCTGTCCATGGAAAATGCAGTTAGATCACCATTTTCTGTTAGTTTGAGTTCATACGGTGCACCCTCCAGTTCACCCTCTACCAACACATAATCGTCCTTAGATACGCCAGAAATCTGATCTTCCTGTGCCAATGTATCTACTACTGTGATCAATTGCAGCAATACGGATTTTGCCGGCATTGCCGTCTGCGGCACCGAAAACGCCAGTCCTTTATATGATGCCGAAACCTCACCATTTTGGAAATCCAGCTCTACGCCCGACAGTGATGACGGCTCCGCAAAGGCAACACGCCACACGCCTTCACCAACACGACACAATGTGCCTGTTGCCGTCATATCCTCTACCATCATGGTCATCTCCACACTGAAACTGCCGCCTAATTTCTGTGCCGCAGTCGCATCTTCTCCACCGGGCCCGACACAGCCACACCAAAAAAGACTGCTTGCTGCCAATGTACTCAAAACTGCCATTTGTTTTCGATTCATACGATGTGCCTCCTTGCAAAATGTTGGAACTTCAGGCGGAGGCAGAAGCAAACGGATTTCTTCAGCGGCGTTCCTGCTCCAATCGAAGCATAACAACGGGAAGTTGTTCCAGAATATCCCGTGGAAGCATCGCCTGCTGTGACAATGCCTCAGCAGCAATATCGCCCGCCATTCCATGTAGGTAGACACCCGCACAAGCGGCATTCCACGATGAAATTCCTTGTGTAACCAAAGATGCAATCAGTCCTGCTAGTACATCTCCGCTGCCGCCACGGCTCATACCCGGGTTGCCAGTGGGGTTTCTTACCAACTTCTCCGCTTGTGCTACCAGCGTTCCTGCACCCTTCAGCACCAGCGTCACCGGAAATTTCGCTGCGAAATCTAGCGCAGTTTTCTTCCGATTCTC
>CASEVP010000120.1 GCA_949291345.1 uncultured Ruminococcus sp. | reverse complement strand
TCTTGAAATTCAATCACTGGATTCTCTTCTACCGTAGAAAAATCTTTTCCATAGCAATATACATATTCTACATCTGATAATGAATCATTCTCAAATGTTAATTGAACCATATTGTCATAAATTTCCATTTTTTCAATGGCCACTTGGAACACGGCTTCATTTTTTTTATATTTATATGTTTTAAGCGGCTTATTACCATCAACACCACAAGCCGGCAATATAGACACCACAGTGAATGCTATAATAAGTATTTTTAGTTTAAAAAAATTCATATTATATTAATTCTCCTATATAAAATAATTATCTGAATTGTGTTATTGGCAAATCGTTTTATAAAATTCTAAATTGCAAAGGTCATGCACCTACGCCGATTATCCTCATTATACCATACAGCCACTAAAAGTTCAACCAAAAAAGAAAAAATAGTATAATATCGCTTATGGAGACTGATATTTTAAAACAGGCAGCGCTGATAATGGCACGAAGGTCAAAATCATTCTCCCAAACCGACATAAGTAAAGTGTCAGCGCTATGTGCAGAAAACTTAAAATACCCAGAAGTCTTGTGTATTGAAAAAAAATAAACAGCAGACTGGAAAATGCTGTAATCAAAATTTTCAAAGGCAGTCGCAATAATTACGGCTCAAGAAAGATAAAAGTTGAACTAAAAAGGGAAAACATAACTGCTTTACGCAGGAAAGTACGCCCCATTATGGATAAATACGGACTTGTATCAAGTTATACAATTAAGCAGTTCAAGGTTCACAAAAGCACTTGCAGCGCGGAAGAAATTGCAAATGAGGTCGACCGTAAATTCAGCGGCAGAGAATACTTTGAATTGGTTGTCAGCGACCTTACATATGTAAATGGTGCTATGTCTTTCTGATTGTTGATCTGTGAATTGTCAACCCAAAATAAGGCAGAAAATATTTAGGGTTGACAATTCACTTCTACATTTATCTCAGATATCTCTTTAAGGCTGACACCGAATAAACCTTTATCCATCTTTCCTTTCATAGACAGGATTTCCCCCAAAAGCCCTCTATTCAAGAATCTGAAAAGAGGGCTTTACTTATATTGGCATTGTTATGAACTGCATATCAATAATCTCAGTTTAAAATTTCATTTTTCCGGTACATATTTGGCGTGATACCTGTAAGCTGCTTGAATTGATGCATAAAATGCTTGACATCATCATAACCACAGCAGTCTGCTATATAGATGAAATGTTCATTTTTGTTATGATAAGGAGATATTTTGCAGAAAATCCGGCTGCAGATCACATCCTGACGAAAGCTTATGACAAAAATATTTTTATATGTCATACGAAAGCGACCACATCTCAGGCAGAAGTCACAGCAAAGCTTCGTGCATCCCATTCAATCTGAGGTTCAAGATAGATTTTGTTCCTTAATTCCAGAAAATTACTGTAATTGCTTTTTGTTTTTTTACAGGAAACAGTATCGATTTTTTGATTCATTTCTTTTTTTATCTCCCGGACCGCAGTATCAAAATCGAAATTACGGACAGTCTCATGAAAACAGCATATCACAAGTGAATCAAGTGAGTATTTCCCATAATGCAGTAAAGACTGAAGTATGACTGTTTTAATTTTATCTGCAAGCAAAAAGGGGGGTGTATCATTTTTCATACGAAGCATTTCAAGCACATTTGATACAATTTTCAGCCAATCTCTGAAAATGATATCATAGGAGTCCGGGTGGTCATACTGCAGAATGAAATACCCCGTTGTCCGACCTGAAAGAACAAAAGGCAAAAAAACAGTGCGCTTCCTTTTTCGTATCTATCATTGTATCCGGATAAAGTTCTTGCTTTTTAAAAACCTTCCCGTTTTGCTTCACTTTCCGGTTCAGGGCTCATGACTCGATAACAAACCATCAGTTCTGTATCCAAGTCGCCAGACTGCACCAGTTTTCATGAAGACATAGTAGATAGATCCCAATTACATCACGAACCAGATATACAAACTCCTGAGCCTGGTTGATTATATCTTTCAGCAGCTGACGCTATTCACTTCGGCAGGCACTTGCAGTAATAATGCCTATCATGGGTCGATTTGCATGACCATTCATTTTCTGCACCTTCTTATGTACCTCTTATTATATCATGTATTTTTAAATTTTCATTGAAAAAATGTGCATTTTGTACACCTAATATGCAAATACTACATTGAAATAGTAAATATAATCTGATATAATAAACATATAATCCGAAGTTTTGTGTTTTTTGACAGGAGGCATTATATGAAATTAAAAAAAATTGCGGCAAGCTGTGTTGCCGCTGTATGTATGCTGTCAACAGCATCGCTTTTTCCGACTGAAAATATATTAGCGGCAAGTGAATGTGTAGTTGACACATCAATCGAATATCAGACAATTAAGGGATTCGGCGGAATAAATCATCCAGAATGGGCAGGAGATCTAACGCAGGCGCAGCGACAGACTGCATTCGGAAACGGTGATAACGAGCTGGGACTCACGATCTTGAGATTGTTCGTTAATCCCGACAGTAACCAGTGGTACAGAGCACTTCCGACAGCTCAGACAGCAACGAATATGGGCGTTACAGTTTTTGCATCTCCATGGGAACCGCCTTCTAATCTTGCTGAATCCGGAGGAAGCAACGGCAAGCTACATCTTCCAAAATCAAATTATGCAGCTTACGCAAAGCATCTCAATGATTTTGGTACTTACATGAAGAACAACGGCGTTGACCTTTATGCAATTTCAGTTCAAAATGAACCGGATTATGCTTCTGAATGGACATACTGGTCAACCGACGAAACAACTGATTTTATTGCAAACTACGGCGATCAAATCACAAGTACAAGACTGATGTCACCTGAATCCTTCCAGTATTCTCCTGAAGGTGCTTCATGGATATCCAATGGTGATGGCGGAAAAACCTTCTATACAAAGATACTAAATAACGCCAAGGCAATGGCAAACTGTGATCTGTTCGGTACGCATTTTTATGGTACGCAGAGAGCATGGATGGATTTTCCGGCACTTGAAAACTGCGGCAAGGAAATCTGGATGACAGAGGTTTATGTTCCAAACAGTAACGCAAATTCTGCCAACAATTATCCTGAAGCGATACAAGTTTCTGAAAACATTCATAATGCTATGGTAGTAGGAAATATGAGTGCCTATACATGGTGGTATATCCGCAGAAGCTATGGTCTTATGACTGAGGACGGTAATATCAGTAAGCGCGGCTACTGTATGGCACAGTATTCGAAGTATGTCCGCCCCGGTGATGTGCGTATTGATGCAACAGAACAGCCTGCTAACGATGTTTATGTATCAGCCTATAAAGGTGATGACAATCAGGTGACTATCGTTGCAATCAACAGTGGCACTGAGGGATATGCACAGCATTTTTCTGTTAACGATAATGCACAGATAACCAATGTTGACCGCTACAGAACATCAAGCACTGAAAATATTGCTAAAACAGCAAATTTGGAATATACTGGAAACAGTTTCTGGGCACAGCTTCCGGCTGAAAGTGTATCAACATTTGTTGTAACCCTTGCTGATAAACCAGTTGAGCCTGATAAAAACGGATATTACTTCCATGACACCTTTGAGGAAAGCAATGACGATTGGGAAAGCCATGGCACAGCAGATTTGACTCTCAGCGGCAGAACTCCATATATGGGCACAAATGCTCTTCTCGTTCAGAACAGAACAAATTCCTGGTGCGGCGCAGAGAAAACATTAAGTTCTGCATTCAAGGCTGGTCAGGAATACAGCTTCAGTGTGTGCGCTGAATATCTTGACGGTGATGATGCACAGAATATGGTTCTTACACTGCAATATACAGATTCATCCGGCGAAACAAAGTTTGCACGTATTGCCTCGGCAACGGCTGTAAAGGGCAATTACGTTCAACTGGCAAATACCAATTTCATGCTTCCGGAAAACGGAAAGGATTTTGTTATTTATGTTGAAACAGAAAGCGGTACTGATAATTTCTATATTGATGAGGCTATCGGCGCTGTCGCCGGAACCGAAATAGCCGGACCTAAACCAGTAACTACAACAACCACAACAACTACTACAACAACTACTACAACTACTACAACAAAAGCGACAACAACAACTACTACAACAAAAACGACAACTACCACCACTACTACTACAAAAGCGACAACAACTACAACAAATATTCCAGCGACTACTATAACAACAACTACAATACCGATGACAACAACCACAGTACCAGTTACAACAAATGATTACGTTACAGAAATTGATGGCGATGTAAATAATGACGGTCTATTCAATGTATCAGATCTTGTTATGATGCAGAAATGGCTGCTTTGTTTACCCAATGCAAAGCTTACCGATTGGAAAGCCGGAGATTTTTGTAAAGACAATGTTATAAATGTATTTGATTTGTGCCTTATGAGGCGTATGTTAATTGAATAATCAAATTTTTCTGCATGACAAGATATACTGTCATGCAGAATTTTTTCTAAAAACATAGATTCATTTTATTACTTCGGTGTTCTTTCTCATATCATTTCGATGAAGATTCAGCCACATATTCGACAATATGAATCTCCCCCACGGAGTTTCAAAAGCTGATGCAGAATCTAACTTTGCTGTTCCATGATTTCGGCAAGGTCTTCAGAATAAATATTTGGATTGCAGGAGCCTGTGGTGTTGAAATAGTGTCCCATTTTGATTCACCTCGCTGGAGTTTTTCGATGCTTTTATTATATCAGATCCAATCTTGAAAAGCTTTGACAACATGCGATATAGTTCCCAAATACACTAAAAAACAGACACTCTCTCAGTTTTTACACCAAGAGAGTGTCCGCCGTTTATTATCAAATCCGATTCCCTTGCACTTGCATGGGATACCAATTACTTCTTAGGATATCCACTATCATCCATGCGCCTTTATTAGACTAGGAACTGTTTTGGTCGGAACAGCCAATACGGCTGCCAACTATGAACTTTTTCTTGTATACTTTATTTTACGATTTTATATCCATTTTTTATTATAATAGCAAGCATTTTCATATCTCAATCTCTCCGAAATACATCCCGCGTATAAACCTTCTCCGCCACATCATCCAGACACGCATCATACCGATTGGCAATAATGGCATCCGACTGCGCCTTGAAGTCAGCCAAATCATTGACCACCCGGCTTCCAAAGAACGTATCGCCGTCCGGCAGAGTCGGTTCGTAGATGATAACCTGTGCGCCCTTGGCTTTGACACGCTTCATCACGCCCTGGATACTGCTCTGGCGGAAATTGTCGCTGTTTGACTTCATCGTCAGGCGATACACGCCAATGGTAACTTGCTTTTCTTTGCTACGGTCATAGGCGTTATCCGTGGCGTAGCCATAATATCCGGCCTTTTGCAGCACCCGATCAGCGATGAAATCCTTGCGAGTGCGGTTCGACTCCACGATCGCTCGAATCAAATCTTCCGGCACATCCTCGTAGTTGGCAAGCAGCTGCTTGGTATCTTTTGGAAGGCAGTATCCGCCGTAGCCAAAGCTAGGATTGTTATAATGCGTGCCGATCCGAGGATCGAGGCATACGCCATTGATGATTTGCTGTGTGTCCAGACCTTTCATTTCGGCATAGGTGTCGAGCTCATTAAAATAGCTGACCCGCAGTGCAAGATATGTATTGGCGAACAGCTTGACGGCCTCCGCTTCGGTGAAGCCCATGAACAACGTGTCGATGTTCTCTTTGATGGCACCTTCTTGCAACAGATCAGCGAAAGTGTGAGCCGCTTCCATCAAGCGTGGGTCATTCATATCCGTACCGACGATGATGCGAGACGGGTACAGATTGTCATAAAGTGCCTTGGATTCCCGCAGAAACTCCGGACTGAAAAGGATGGTTTTGCTGCCAGTTTTGGCTCGAATCGACTCCGTGTAGCCCACCGGAATGGTGGATTTGATGACCATAATGGCGTCCGGATTGTACTGCATCACTTGCCGAATGACAGACTCCACCGCAGAGGTATCGAAGAAATTTTTATGGCTGTCATAATTGGTGGGAGTTGCGATAACGACCAAATCCGCCTGAGAATAGGCAAGCTCTGCGTCCAGCGTGGCAGTCAAGTCCAGCTCCTTTTCGGCAAAATACTTCTCGATATACTCGTCCTGGATGGGCGAGATACGCTGGTTGATCTTGTCCACCTTTTCCGAGAGAATGTCCACAGCATAGACTTTGTGGTGCTGCGCCAGCAAGGTGGCGATGGATAGACCGACGTAGCCGGTGCCGGCGATGGTAATGGTGTATGGTTTCATATAACTCCTCCTCTGGTAGTGATGGTACAAGTTAGACGCTATTCTTTACCGTCTCCCTTATGAGATCGCACTTGCAATTGTTTTCCGATCCTCTCGAACCTCTGCCGAACCCGCTCCTCCGCGGACGATCTGCTGTACAGCTGAAAGAAAGGCCGTTCCAGTGACCGAATCCGTAAAAAATCAATTATGGTGCAGATCCCATAAATTCCAACCACGGACACTATCGCATGCAAAAAGAAATAATCCGTATGGAACCAGTTCACATTTTGTAAGGTATCCTGCCACAACCACTGTCGCATGGTATCACTGTTGGCATGAATCAGCAGTACACCGAAAGTGGATGCGGCTACAGTGTTGATCGATTTGTGATACCCCATCTTCAAATTCTTGAACCAGCAAAAGCAGGATATTGCCGTCAGCAATGCAAGAATTTTATTAGAATCCGAAACAAAGAAATACACCGGTTTGCCTAAAAAGTACAGGACAAGCACGCTGCTCCACGACAGTACCAGTGTAGCAACAGAGCAAATCGCGGTTATTTTTCTGCTATCTGTCAGCGAATTCGGATACAGCCGAATGTAAGCACCAATGATATAAATAATACTAAACCAAACCACATAGTTTAGTGCCACATACATGTTTACTGATGGCAGGATTGTATAGACAAAGAAGCACAGCAACATCAGGAAAAAGTGCTGTTTTTGATTCATATGTTGAATCAAAAGATTCAGAAAAGGGATGAACAAAAAGAAAATCAGATAGCATCCTATAAAATTAGTGCTCAGCTGCGTAAGGGGCAGCACGGCTTTGATGAGTCCCTTTAGCGTAAATTCGCTTACACCTGTTATCAAAAATATGAAGTATATTGTGATTTTATAAAACTCCACTTCCAGCAATAGTTTCAGAAATTTTTTCAGGGTGATAGAGGAGCGACACATAAAAAAGCCGGTAATCAGCACAAAGCAATTGATGCCCGTTTTACCACCCCAGCCAAAAATTATCATTATGGAACATTTCAGGAGATTCCCCTCACCGCCTTGCAGTATTTCTTCCATCAAGCCGGAATTTACGACATAATGATGACATACAATAAGAAACATGGTGATGATGCGGAATAGTTCGATTCCCGAATCTCGCGGCTTTTTTGCGGTGATTTTTTGTTTCATTTTCTTAAACCCCTTCCACTATTTCCTACACGCCAGAATAACCCCACAGATTCGATCCACATCCTCCATCGTTAGATCAGCATAAAGCGGCAGTGTCAGCACACGCCGACTGAGATGCAGTGCCATCGGCGTCTGCGTCACGTCGTACTTTCCGTGGAAGCAGGCAAAGGTATTTGTTAGAGGATAGAAGTACTTCCTAGCGCCGATGCCATTTTCCGCCAGTTTCGCAAACACTTCATGGCGTGTCGCCCCAAACGAATCTTCCTGAAAAATGATTGGGAAATAGGCGTAGTTCGACTGCACACCTTCCTGGACAGGATTCAACTGAATACCGTCCACTCTCTCCAGATGTGAACGATAGCGCTCTACAACCAGCTTTCTCTTTGCGATTTCTGCATCCAGGTGTCGAAGATTACAGATTCCCATGGCTGCCTGGAATTCGTTCATCTTAGCATTTCCGCCGACAAATTCCACATCTTCAGGGCCTCGGATGCCAAAATTTTTCATGTCATTCAGCTTCTGCACCAGTGCGTCATCATGAAAACATACTGCACCGCCTTCAATGGTATGGAACACCTTTGTTGCGTGAAAGCTAAACATCGATGCGTCCCCAAATGCAGCTGCACTCACGCCCTTATATGTAACGCCAAAGGCATGGGCAGCATCATAGATCACTTTTAGTTCATATTTCTTTGCAATTCGCTCAATTACCTCTACATCGCAGATATTGCCGTACACATGAACCGGCACAATGGCACAGGTGCGGTCTGTGACAAGAGATTCGATTTTTTCGGCATCGATGGTAAAATCATCTGCCCGAATATCACAAAACACCGGTGTCAGACCGTTGCGGACAATGGCATGGGTGGTGGAAGCAAAGGTAAAGGGCGTGGTGATGACTTCACCGCCGTGTGGAAAATTCATGGCAGCGATTACATTTTCCAGTGCCAGATGGCCATTGGTGTACAGGGCAACATGGGGAACATCCAGTTTCTGTTCCAGCTGTGCCTGAAACGCCCTGTGCTTAACCCCCATATTGGTCAGCCAATGGCTGTTCCATAGTTCCTTTATTTCATTACAGTATTCTTCAAACTCAGGCATGGAAGAACGTGTGACGAGGATTTTGTTGTTCATTTAAATTCACCTTCCTATAGGGCAGCAAAAAGGTATGGTTATTTCTTCAAGTTGGAAACAATTAATTTTCTTTTTAATGAATTCATTACAGGAATATGCTCTACATATTCTATTTGGATCTTAGCATCAGGACCAAGCGTCTTTTGAAAACTCATGATTTCCGCCTCGCAGGACGGGCGTTCATCTGTGTTTGCTGTGATGCGTAACGTATATGTCGTTTCTGTTTCCTGAATGAACTGCCATTGCTCTATACCATGTGAAAGCCGCATCGTACGGCACAACAAAAATGGTGAAACAACTTCGCCTTTGGTGTCGTAGATCAGATCCATCCTTCTTCCATACAGCTCTGTAAATACCGGAAGCACATCATTTCCATTTCGCTGCATCCTTGCCACATCACCAGTATCATAACGAATCATCGGAAATGCTTTGTTGTAAAGATCAGTTACGACAATACGCCCAAGCTCGCCATCCTCTGCCGGCGTATCGCTGTCGAGTTTTAAAATTTCAAAATAATAGCTTGCCCAGTTCAGGTGATATTCCCCACTGACTCCGGTTTCTTGCCCTAAGATGCCATTCTCGGTGTTACTGTATCGTGCGTAGACACCAACATTCTGACCGAAAAAGGCACGCAGTTTTTCTTTTACCGCATCTGTCAATGTTTCAGAGGTCGAGATAATTGTCTGAATGCAAGAGTCATTTGTAAAATGTTTTGACCAGAAATCTACAGCTGTCTCCAGTGTGGAAGGATAAGCAATCAAAGCAGTGCACTTTTTCTCTACCATTACATGATAATAATCTGTTAAGTTCTTTTCGCTGAGATTACAGATATCTAACTGCCATATATTATCTCTTTCTTGCGCTTCTGGAGTTGCAGTTGGCTTGGCACGTAAATAACACATTGGATCACGATCCAAATATCCTGCCATGGCGCCAAAAAATTTTAGATCTGCAATATGCCGTTCTCTCTTTTCCAGATCCTGAATCACACTAAAGGGAATGCCTGTAGAACCCGATGTATACATTCTGTGCGTCTGCTTATCGTCATAATGATGAACTGTAATCTTGTCATAATTTTCATTGAGCAAAGTTTTGTTCATGACAGGGAAATTAGAGAGTGAAGCTGTTTCTTTGGGAATGTTTGCGTAAAATTCAGTATTTTCAATCGCATATGTCAGGATATTTTTCAGCTGCTCCGGCATCCCTGCATTTACACTCTCTGCATAAGATTTACTGTGCATTTTGGCGTCAATATCCTCCATCGCAGCACGTAAAGTATCTGAATAAACAACTCCCTCCCGAAATAAATTCTTCATCGTCATACATCCTTTCTGTTCCATATAAACACGTTCCTTTGCCTCCATTAGATGATACAAGGTTTCGATGATTGGTAAGCGCAGTCCATGGCGCCCAGCTAATTGCAGCAGCATACCCGCCAGATAATCGTTTTCCGTTTTCTGATGATGCAGAACATCCATCAGCATTGAGGTTTTCTTGCTACCCTGATAAGAGACATAATAGCGCATAACATCTTGCAAATCTGATTCCTGCAGGGACACCTGCTCCGCCCTAGCCACCTGTAAAAATTCCTCCATGGCATGGATACATAGTGCCCGCAGTTCGCTGTAATATTTGAACATACTATAATCAGCGCCAGTCAGAGCAGTCACGCTGTTGCCGGCCACGTTGAGCATCCATTTTTTCCAAACCATATGGCGAATATTTGATTCCAATGTTACCGGTATATCAGCATATCTCAAACTCTGGTATGCCGATTTTGCAGCTTCTTGCCATGCATTGTTACTTGTACCAATGTGCATTGAGCCAGAATTCTGATACACAAATTGATTACCATCCCGCGTTGTATTCGGACCCTGTACATAACCTTCTAATACAACATGATCTGGAAAATGCCGCTTAAAAAATTCATAAGCATAAATTCCATTTTGTAATGGCAGCAAAATTGTACGTTCTGTAATGACTTTGCGAATATCTGTCAACGCTGTTGCCAAATCATAATTTTTAACACAGACTAACAGCAGATCCAATTCACCGTCGATTTCCTCTTTGAGGGATGCAAGTTTAGGCGAAAATCTAGACGAATTGATACATGTTTCAGATGATTCCCATTTGGAACGCCGTTTACCATTTAAAATCAAGTAGAAGCTATCAGGATATGTTTTATAAAGCCTGTCGGCAATAGGTACACCAATCGCCCCGAGACCAATCAGAGCAATTTTGGGAGCTTCTGCCATTTAATAAACCTCCTCAATTATCCCCGGATCAAACGTTGCAATACGCATATCATCACCGTTTTCGTCAAGTACTTTTAAGAGTGTATTGATTTGTTGTATTGTGTGAATCATATTGTCTTTTGTCTTGGAGACAATATAGAATCGACATACAATTTGTTTCAGCGTTCCTTCGCCAGTTACCTCGTCACCATCGCGATAGCTGGGATTTACAGAAACCACATCGGGAAGTGCACTAATCTGTTCAAGCCCTTGAATCTCACAAATTTTTCCGGTTCGCACAAGCGGGGAAAGCTTACACATAATTTCCCTTGGCTTTGGATTGCTACATTTACGCAAATCGTGATCGGCAACCTTCCCTGTCAATGCAAAATTGATGTACAGCTCTTTTGCATCAATACCAGAAACTTTCTCAATCAATAAATGTTCCTGTGCTCCATTCAGTCGATAACCCGGTTCATATGTTCGTACAATTCCATCTTGATCAACAAAACACTGAAAGAAAATCGAACCATTTTTCAATCCCAAACCACGAATAAATTCTTTCACAGCACGATCCGTGTGCTGCATGTATGAATCGATGTATCGGGAAGGGTAAATATAGCTAGTGGGAAGCTGTACAAGCTCGGCTTTGTCTTGATATGTATAACGATCGCACATTCCCACAAAAATCGGTTCGCCATCCTGCATCACATAATACGAAATAACTTCATCTCCGGTCATGTATTCTTCTATCAGATAATTTCCTGATTTAGAGAAAGATTTTGCATATTCCACAGCATTCAATAACTCACCATAATCATGACAGATTCTAATGCCCTTAGAACTACAGCTGTCAACCGGTTTTACGATTACCGGATAGACAATCTGATCCTTCTGTTCAAGTGTATATTCTCGAATCGTCGGCACTTGATACTCATAACATTTCTTCTTGAAGTAATCCTTTCGTACCATCATCGAAAATATTTCCTGCGTAGAATAGCACGGCATGTCCAGTCTTTCACAAAGCTGACAATATGCCGGAAGCAATGCCTCAGCAACTCCAACCACAACGCCGTCAATCTGCTCTTGGCGTGCAAAAATTTCCAGTGCATCGACATCAACGGCATCAATATTGATTGCCCTATCTGCATATGCTTTTGCATATGCATTTGGATCATAGTCTGTAACAATGGTATAAACGCCCATTTCCTTTGCCTTTTTTATCAGGCTTACGGTTTCAGGATTAGCGCCGAGGATTAGAAGTTTTTTACTCTGTTTCATTTGAATTCGCTCCTCTTTTCTTTCGATAGGATTGGATAACGGAAAGCAAATAGGCAAAACTATCAATTTTTAAAATTTTAGATAGTCCCAGGTATATGACACCACCAGCCAACACTTGTACAAACAATGTCACAATGGTTGGAAGAGGAAGAAACTGCAGCATATAAACAAGCACTCCCATTGTAAGAGAAATACAGATTTGTGGAAGCATGTCCTTCAGCTGAGCAAGATAGCTGTAATTCAAAAGCTTTCGATTAGGAAAAGAATTGATGATTTGATTTAACACAGATACAAATGGTAAGCTACAAGCCATGGCCATCACACCAAACCACATGGTGGAGAAAACTGCAACAAGTCCTATGAATTTCTTAATGATTTCAAGTTTTAAAAACAAATCGCTTCTGCCTATTGCTTTGATCGCATTCAGATTTGCCGTATGAATCGGATAAAAAGCGTAGCTAAAGCAAAATATTCGCAAATAAGGAACGCACGGCAACCATTTTTCTGTCAAGACAAGCTGCACCAATGGTTCGGCACATACTGCTAACACAACCATCAATGGCATTATAATAAATGAGCTAGTTTTAATCGCACGCCGTGTCATGTTTTTTATATTTTCAGGATGATCCTGTTGGCGTGACATCGTAGGCAGGAGAACACTGTCTATGGACGTATTGATATTTGTGATAATGAGCTGTGGAATTTTCTGCCCCTGATTGTATTGTGCTAGGTCGTTGGAAGAATACATTTTTCCAATAATTAGTTGCCGTAAATCGTTATAAACTGTATCAATCAACGAAGAAACTAACAGTTTCCAACCATAAGAAAAAAGTTCTTTTAATCGCTTTAGAGAGAATAATTTTTTTGGTCTCCATTTGACAGTAAGCCATAAAATCAGAGTCCCGACCGCATTATTGAACAAAGTCTGAGCAACCAAAGCCCATATGCCAAACCCCATATAGGCCATTACAATTCCCACAATGGCTGCAAAGATCGTTGCACCCATTGTGGAAAAGAAAAATCGTTTGAATATCATGTTCCTAGATACATATGCCTGTTGCACGTTCCTGATTCCTGCAATAATCAAATTCAAGCTCAGGACTCGAATCACAGGCACAAGCTCCGGCATATTATAAAAATTGGCAATCAAAGGTGCACATAAAAATATGAGAATATATAAGACAACGGATATAGCCAAATTAAAGAAAAACATGCTGGAGAAATCCAAGTCATCTGCATTCTTTTTCTGTATCAGTGCATTGCCGATGCCACCATCAACGAACACTTGCATAATTGTTGTAAATACCGTCACCAAGGCAATCGTGCCGTAAGCACTTGGATCTAAAAGTCTTGCAAGAACGATAGATATAACAAATGTAACGCCCTGTGCTCCACAGCGTTCAAGAAAACGCCATATTAAATTATTTGTTACATTTTTCTTCTGTGACATAGATACACCCAAATTCTATCTAAAATGTTATGACCATCTGTCATAGCAGTGCTTTATCGTTCGATAAATATATTTTGATCAAGAAATTCTCGCAAAAGTCGGTTAAATGTATAAAAACAATGTCCGCCACCTGAGACCAAAAAAAAAAGGTGCCCCACCATTGAATATGGTGCCGTTCCCTTTGAAAGTATCATAATAGCGTTCTGTATCTGCTTGAAAATCACCATACACACTTTCACCTGAACCGATAAATCGAATGGAATCTTCGTATTTTGGCAAAATGAGATCTTCTTTATTTTTCAGCCAGCTTTCTGTCAAATTATTGGGGTTATATAGAAACCTACTGGAACTAAATCCACCGACATGATAAAACAAGTCGGAATTTAAAACAGAGCAATATAACGCAAAAGCACCGCCTAGTGAAAAACCGGCAACAGCTGTGTTTTTGCAGTCGCACAGCATACGATCGCTATACTTATCCCTGATTGCCTTCACATAATTCTCAACATGTTTTTGATATTGTACATATTCCGTTGCATAAGTGCAATTGCTTACCTTTGGGAAAACAACGATCATAGGAATATTATTTGGGGAACTTTCTACCCATTCATTCATAAACTCCGGCATATTCCCTTTACTTGAACAAAACCATTCCTCCACACCGCCTGTACCATGAAATAAATACAAAACTGGGTGTTTTTTTACCTGATATTCGTCTTTCGGAAACATAATATATCCGTTAAAGCCAACTTCAGGTATATTTACACAATCATAACCTTCATAAATTCTCATAAATTTCTTCCTTATGATATGTTTTGTTTGAACTGCACCAAATTGCTTACAAGTTTTGGTGACATTTGAATTAATAAATATTTGAATAAAACTTTTTTGAACCCCACATCACGTAATCTATACTTCTTTCGAAAATCACCGAGGGTTGAAATTGTTTTGCTTTTTCCGTAATTAAATATGCCCATGCATAGCTTTTGATAAAAAGAAACTGCTATCAATTTGTGGAATTTATGCTCTGTATATGCATCCACCAACACATCCCCCATGAAATGCTTTTTCATATATTCCAGCTTTTTTTCATCCGGCAAAACAGAAAATCTTTGGTTCCAGTTTCCGACAGACTGCATTCTTCGCTTCGACATCACACTGTCAATGTAATATACATTTTTACCTATCAGAGCGGAACGTAAAACTCTCTGATCGCCATTGATTACACCTCTCAATTTTTGATTCAGTTCAGAATCCCATAATTCTCTCCTATGAAAGTAAGAACTTGTGTGGAATGGGTAGTCACACTTTGTGAATAACAATGCTGCAAATTGTTCCTGCGTCAAAATTTTATCGTTATGCAGGCCACATGTTTTTTCCGGAAAAACATGTGGATTTGGCGATCCATCTTCATTGATACACGCCACTTTATGAACGCAGAGTATGACATCAGGATTTTTTTCCATAACATCAAATTGCCGTTGCAATTTTTCTGGATCACACCAATAATCGTCACCTTCACAAAAAGCAATGTATTTTCCCTTCGCATAAGGACGCAAATAATGCTCAGACGGTTTGATGCCTTGACTATACTGATTCTGTGTCTGATAAATCGGTTTTATCAGATCCGGATACATCTTTTCGTATTCACGAATAATATCTGCTGTATGATCTGTAGAGGCATCATCATGAATTAACACTTCAAAACGAAAATTCACTTTTTGCGAAACAAACCCTTCTAACGTACGTCGAATATACTTCTCATGGTTATATGCCAGGCACCAGACAGTGACTTGAATGTCTGACGTGTGTTCTGAACATATTTCATGCATTTTTCACCCCTCCTTATTTCTTAGTAAAGCAGGCTATTTTTTTAACACATAAAACACATGTAATACTCCAATTTTAGAAAGTAGATTCTTTACAAAATCCTTTTTACTTTTCGTAATTTTATATTTCAACGCATATTCACTCACATACTTTGACGTCAACAGTGTTTTGCAATGCGCAATGATTTCTAGCATCGTGGCGTGCAAATCCGGGTATTTGTCAAATAGATTTTCATATTTATTATATAAATACTGTGTATTTTTCAATCGCCTTTCGCTTGAAACATTAGAAATCGAATCATTCTGAAGATATACATTCACCAGAGCTTGATCTACAAAGCAAAAGGTGTACTCCTGTGCTGCACGAATTACCCAATCCCAGTCCTGCATTTGCCGTACGCTTTCATCAAATTTATGCTTTTGAAATACACTTGCTCTTGACAAGATCGTCTGCGTGCTTGCAAACGATTGCGATAACATTTTTTCTGTTGGCACAATCTTCTCCAGACCAATTGGAAAAATCGATTGTTCCTTCCCATAGTTAAAACGCTGCATTTGGCAAAAACACACATCTGCGTTATATCGTCCCATATCAGCAAGTTGTATTTCTAATTTATCTTTACGCCATTCGTCGTCGCTATCCTGAAATGCGATATATTCCCCTTTAGCAAGAGAAATCCCATGATTTCTGGCAGCGCAAGCACCATTATTTTCCTGATACACATACCGTACTCTATTATCATGCGCTGCGATCTCTTCCACAACTTTTCTGGTATCATCTGTAGAGCCGTCATCAACTACAAGTAATTCTAAATCTGTGTAAGTTTGATTCAACACGCTGTAGATTGACCGCTCTATCTTATCTGCGCGATTATATGTGGGGATTACGATGCTAACCATAAATCAGAAATCCTTTCGATTTATTTCAATGATATTTTGAATTTAAATCTCCTTTTCAATTTGCTATTTTCAAAAACCAACAAAATAACAGA
Source organism: uncultured Ruminococcus sp. (assembly GCA_949291345.1). GTDB lineage: Bacteria > Bacillota > Clostridia > Oscillospirales > Ruminococcaceae > Ruminococcus_C. Next base: position 4,999 of record CASEVP010000120.1, on the reverse strand, counting down.
AAATAAAACCAGAAGACTCGTACCAGTATATCTAAATACATTTTGAAAAAAAGTCATTATTAAGAAATATATTTGGGAAATCACCAATACATCAATATATTTTGATTTAATTTTATTACGACGGATGATATCTGTTACAATGAGCAGTTCCGCAAGCAGCATCAGCTGCATCACAATTACTCCAAACATTCCGCCATATTTATACGATGTTGCGTATGTAGTTGGAACATTAAAGTGCGGATCGACCAAAAAAATACTTACGTTGTAGTTTGTATTCAATCTTTTTTCTATAAAATCCGGAATGAAACAAAGAAATAAGTTTCCAAAATCAAAATGACTGGCATTATTTAGAATATTATAATTTAAATTTCCTAAAGGACTCACCAAATATATATATGACCATATAAACTGACCTGGTAATTTTTCTGGATAATTGCTGTTGATTCTAGCAAGCGAGCGTATGTAGGAAGAATCATTCCAACTGGCCAAATGCCTTATATTGCCCAATCCCCCTACCAAATATAGAACCACAATCACAAATATACATATGAAAATTGCGTTTTTCAATTTTATTTTATTATAGCGAATATAAGACACGACAAATGCTAACGCAAATAATATCATAGCATTTCGATTCAATTGCAATAGAAACATAAACAAAATTGCACATGATTGAATCGCAATATCCTTGCGGTGTGTTTTAATTGCTTCTGAAATCAAATAAATCCCATATATTTGATTAGAAACTGTGATAAAAACACCAATAGTAGGGATTCCTTGAAAATGCATGTATGTTGTATCGCCCAAAAATAAGCTACTTATCAAGGGGATATCCTTTGCATATATGAAATTGGCAATGTACAGCAAAATAAAGAACACTGTAAACTTCAGATAAGACTTCTTATGTTGAGATGCTATGTTAACATTAGAAATTTCATTTTTAAATTTATATACATTTCGAAATACAAATCCCAACAGCATAAACAAAACAATATTCACAATAAAAAAACATGTTAAAGTTGGAGAAAGTGTGGTATACAAATCTGAAATGTTCAACCAATATAAAAACAATACTGCTGTCCATATCATAGAGTAATAATAAAATGGATTACACATTGCTAATCTCCTATAAAGATTTTGAAAAAACGAAAAGATCGGTATTTCAATAATAGTTTAAAACAATATCTAAACATGTATAATATGTAAATAACTGTAGAATTATCTTTTTCACAATAGCATTTATAATCTCTTTTGAAAATCTTAAATCTGAACAATTCTGATTCAATTGTCTTACATTCATCTCTCGAGTAACTCTGCCATAAATGTGATTGCATTAAAGTTATTCTAAATTGTGCCTTCTTTACATCTTTTATAAATTGATGGTCGACACAATCCAAAAAAAGGCTATTATCATATCGAACGACATCATATACCTTTCTTCGAACAAGCATACCACTGTTGATTGCTGTTATTTTTTTCATCGGGATATCATAGGGATTGTCAAAAACTTTTGTTAGACATCTGTGTCTAATTTGTGCTGGCGATATTATGATTTTGCTTGCATGCACAATCGGAATATATATATCATAATCATTGCCGTTTTCCGCAATTGCCAGAGCCTCTTTTATATAAGATTTTGGTAAATCAGTATCATCGTCCAAAATCATTATATAATCGTTTTCGGATGCTTTAATATTATCAATCAAATAATTGTAGGCTTTTGATAAACCTATATTTTCTTCCACTGTATAATACACAATGCCTTCATTCTCACATTGCAATCTGTTATTATAGTCTTTTTCGCTGTTATCAAACACATTGATGCTGATCACATTCTTGTACTGCTGTAACATCTTATATGATTTCGATTCGTGAACGCTTTTGTTGTATATTACAATCAGTGCATATATCATAATGGCATCCTCTCTGTGTTTTTGTTCCTAAAACAAACTCACTTTCTCCTCATTAAAGCCAACACCATCTCAAATCGAACCCGAATCATCTTTCCCAAAGGATAATGTTTCATCCCTGAGACATTTTCTCCATGTCTGCGATAGGAGAATAATACTTTCGGTAGAAATACACTTTTCCCGAATTTTTCGGAAATCAATCCGATCCATTGGTCGTGCATGTTCAAATGCTTCGGTATTGGCAGTATCTTATTCAATAATTCGCACCGGAATGCCATGCAGCACCCAATATACGAATTTTTAATCAAGTTATGTATGATTCCAGACTTTGCATTTCGATGTGCAAAAAAACTTGGAATCACAACTTGCTGTTTTTCATCAATAACTTGTGCGTCATGCACTACACAGGTGCACTGTGTCTCTTCAAAACATCGCAGAACTTCTGCAACCTTATGCGGCATCCAAATGTCATCTTGATCGCTAAGAAAAATATAAGCTCCACTTGTATTTCGAATAGCGTTTTCAAAATTTGCAATTAAACCTGTACGAGGCCCTTTTACCAGATGAATCTGTTTGTTATTTTTCATATATGTGCGAATAATTTCTAATGTATCATCTGTAGATCCATCGTCAGAAATAACAATTTCATCATTCTCACCGAGATTCGCTAAAATTGAATCCAACTGCTCTCTCAAATATTTGCCACCATTGTAAGTCGCCATTGCGACTGAAACTCTGACACTTTCACGCATGCCTCCATCCCCACTTCCTAAAATAGGCCAATATCGAACGAACATGTATCCAAAACAATTTACTATTTTTATGTGATCCACGTTCCCACTTATGCACCACCGTTGTCCCCGGATCCAGCACAAGCCGACTTACCTGATTGACTCGCTTGCACAGATCAGCATCCTCCATATACATAAAGTATCGATCATCGAATCCACCTAATTCCTGAAACAGTGCAGTGCGAATCACGAGAAAGCTGCCCTGAGCAAAGGGAATCTGAATCGGCTTTGTCATATCGCAGTCTTGCATAGTGTGGTAAGCAAAACGTTTTTTGCATAATTTTTTAGCAAACATTCGTACAAACATATCGTAAAGTGTGATTTCTCGTCGATATACTAGTTGTAAATTACCTTTCTCATCGGTCAGACGTGGAACACACATTCCAACGCTTTCATCCTGCATAAACTGCATGATTTGAGAAAAGGAATCTTCCACCAGTAAAATATCCGGGTTCATGATCACATGAAACATGGAATCCAGCTGTTCGAGCACATAGTTATGACCGGCTCCAAATCCTAGATTTTTTCCGGTATCAAAATATGTCACAAAGTTATACTCGGCAAGCGCATCTGTGAAGATTTTCTTCTCCACACACTCATTTTCATAACAACTATTGTCGACTATAAAAAGTTTTTTTGAAATGTTGGTATTTGTAAACTTTTGAATTGTTTCGATTGCTTTTAGAATATCAGAATAATTTCGATATGCCACAATCGTTATTGTGAAATCAACCATGGTGCACCTCAAAACTGAAACACATTTTCCAGTTTAGGCCACCCCTGATCCTTCTCGCTCAGATTTAGCTTAGTTCCATCCTCCAGCGTATAACCCTCTGCGCTGGCAATACCCTTGTATTCGCCCACCAGCTGCGGCCATTGAATACCGATTGCCGGATCATTCCAAGCCAGTCCGCCTTCGTCATTAGGATGGTAAAAGTCATCACATTTATAGCAAAATTCTGCCACATCACTTAATACCAGAAATCCGTGGGCAAACCCTCTGGGAATCAAAAATTGCTTTTTATTTTCCTCTGTCAGTTCCACGCCAAACCACTTGCCAAAAGTCTTGGAATCCTTCCGCAGATCTACTGCTACGTCAAAAACGCTGCCTATGATAACTCTGACAAGCTTCGTTTGGGGAAAATTCTTTTGAAAGTGCAGCCCTCGCAGCACACCTTTTGTGGAACAAGACTGATTGTCTTGCACAAACTCAATATCCAACCCGGCCTCCGCCATATCCCGCTGGCTGTAGGTCTCCATAAAGTACCCTCTAGAATCGCCATGTACCTTTGGCGTAATAACACAAAGGCCCTCGATGCCACCTACATTTTTCTCCACTGTTATCTGTCCCATTTACTGAATCTCCTTCAAATATCTCGACAGCGCATCCTTCCAATCTGGCAGCGGCATAAAACCATTTTCAGCCAGTTTGGATTTATCTAGTCTACTATTAAAAGGTCGTTTCGCCTTAGAAACGCCATATTCTTCCGTTGTCACAGGTGTCACTTTTGTGCTAAGACCAGCTTGCCGGAATATCTCTTTGGTAAAATCATACCAACTGATATATCCGCCCTCATTAGTAGCGTGATAGTAGCCATACTTCTCCGTCTCCACCATATCCACCAGAAGTCTTGCCAAATCTAAGGTATAAGTCGGCGTGCCGATCTGGTCACTGACTACTCGCACTTCCGGATATTTTTGCCCCACACTTAGCATGGTCTTAATGAAGTTCTTGCCATTTAAGCCGAACACCCAAGCAATGCGCACAATAAAATATTTCTCCAGTGTCTCCGAAACTGCAAGTTCCCCCTCCAGCTTGGATTTTCCGTAGACATTCAGCGGTGCGTAGTCCATGCAGTCCGGCTGCCATGGTTCTGTACCTTGACCATCGAAAACATAGTCGGTGGAGATGTACATCATCTTCGCACCCACAGATTTCGCCGCATTTGCAAGATGTTTTGTGCCATCAACATTGATTGCCATAACTTTCGGAATGTTTTCTTCCTCTTCCGCCGCATCTACTGCCGTCCAAGCGGCACAGTGGATAATTGCATCTGGCTGGAGTTTTTCAATGATTTGAGAAACCGCTGTTCCATTTGTGATATCCAATTGCACATAGGGTGCTTTCGTCACCGCAGAATCATCTGCAATTCCACTGTAGGTCGGATGGATATCCGAACCCACAGCTTCTATTCCTCGGTTGTGCAGTTCATTCACTACATCGTGTCCCAACTGTCCGGCAACGCCGGTTACAAATACTTTCATCTTTCCTCACCGATTGCCATACATTTTCTCGTA
>CASEVP010000119.1 GCA_949291345.1 uncultured Ruminococcus sp. | reverse complement strand
GACATCCTGCATAAAAATGACTTTCATCTCTCTTCTTCCTTTCTTTACTGCTGTGTTATGTTTCGTGCTGCGTTTCCTGTGCCTCCAGTATCAGCAGCAGCCGTTCCTTTGCTTCCTGCACGGTACAACCAGGCAGTTGTGCCGCCGCCATCGTTTGATGACCGCCGCCGCCGAGCTGTTCCATGATCACCTGTACATTGACATTCCCCATCGAACGTGCCGAAATTCCCACGCCGTTTTCTTCCAAATAAATAACAAAAGAGGCTTCTACCCCCTGAATACTCAGTAATTCGTCTGCTGCCTGTGATGCCAGCACCCGTACTTCAGGAGTCTGTAGTTTCACTACTGAAATAGCATTATTCCGATACAATTCCGCATGTGAAACGATCTGCGCCCGCATAGAGTACATGGAAATGGTATTTGAAAACAATGTTTTTACCTGAATGGTATCAGCACCGATCTTCCGAAGATATGCTGCCGCTTCAAACGTCCGCACACCGGTTCTCATGACAAAATTTTTAGTATCCAGCATAATTCCCGACAGAAGTGCGTCAGCATATGCCGCTGATATTTCCGTATCCAGACGAAAATATTGGATAATTTCCGTCACCATTTCTGAAGCAGAAGAAGCATATGGTTCATGATGGAAAATTACAGCATTTTCAATAAAATTGACATTTTTTCGATGATGATCGATCACTACTACATACCTAGCAAGCCGATACAGCTCCGTACTTTCCAGAATATCTTTATTATGTGTATCCAACACAATCAACAGGCTGTTTTCCGTAACCTGTAACACCGCCTGCTCCGGTGTAATAAAACTGGGTCCCTCCGAATACTGTTCCATACGTCGAATCAGCTGCATTGCCAGACAGCTTTGCTGGTTAACAACCACATAGGCCGGTCGCCGCATCAGCCGCACTGCCCCAGCAAGACCACACGCTGAACCAATGGAGTCCAAATCACCAAAGCGATGTCCCATGAGAAATACCTGATCCGAATTTTCAATTAGTTCCTGCAATGCAAGCGCAATCGAGCGAATCTTGGTTTTGGATTTCTTTTCTACGCCCTTCGAAGCACCCCCGAAAAAGCAGAAACCATTCTCCGTCTTTACCGCCGCCTGATCACCGCCACGTCCCAGCGCCATATCCAAAGACTGTCTTGCAAATTTTTCACTTTCTGCCAGAGAAACCGCACCGTCCCCCACACCGATAGAAAACGTAATGTGCATTCGATCATTTACTCGAATCTGCCGAATTTCATCCAGCACAGAAAAGCGGTTTTCCATGATGGTATGCAAATGACGAGATTCCATTACTGCATAGAACAAATCATTATCTACCTTTCGAATAATGCCGTCTGTTCCCTTCATGAAATTTTCCAATACACGCTCCACTTCAGCGGAAACCTGTGCTTTTTCACATTCTCTGGCGTATTGCAGCAAATCGTCATAGCTATCAATCACCATGAGCAGCACACAAGGTCTTGAATTGGTATTTTCATTTTGCAAACGCAAAATATCGGTGATTTCCAGAAACTGCACTGCAATGCACTCCTGCTGTCCTGGCAATTGAGAGATCGCCTGCACACGATAACTCAGTCCATTGTGCTCCATCAGCAATTCCCGATTCTGATCCAACGCCGCCAAATTTAGATGAATCACATCCTGCACCGATTTCCCCACAACTGTACGACCAGACACAAAACGGCTGCAAAACATTTCATTACACCACAAAATTTGACCACTGCGCATCACCAAAAGCACGGGCACAGACAAATTCTGCAGCGCCGCCATGCCGGCGCGCTCCACCACATCACCGATAGCAGAAGTATGCTGCCGTTCATTCTTTCTCCATATGATAAGTTCTACGCTCAGTATGATGCTTAGCAGCAGCACCATAATAAATTGTATAATTTGCCATTTTTGCGGCATACGATGCAATACCACATTAAACAGGGATATGAAAATACTCAGAAACCACAAGATCCATGTGACAATCAGCACCCCATCGTTTCGTTTCATGCTGCATTCTCCTTCGACAGGCGATGCCTACAAAGCGTCATTTGCCTCTCTCTTTTTTAACATCTTATTACTCGTTTTTACATACAAATTTCATGCAAATTTGCGTAAAAAGATTTTATAATATCTACACTTCCATAATGATTGGAAGTATCATGGGACTGCGCTTTGTCTTTTCGTAAATAAAATCTGACAGGACATCACGCAGTTTCGTTTTTAGTGCCCCCCATTCCTTTAAATCGTGTGCCGTACAATTATCCAGAACACGGTTGAGCACATTTCGTGCTTCATCCATCAATTCTTCCGACTCCCGTACATACACAAAACCACGAGAAATGATATCTGGACCTGCTACCAAGGTATTCGTTGCTCGTTCAATCCCGATTACCACAATAATCAGACCATCCTGCGCCAAATGCTTCCGATCCCGCAACACAATCGAACCGACATCACCAACGCCAAGTCCATCTACCATCACTCTGCCGGAAGGCACCTGGGACACGATGCGCATGGTCGTTCCGTCCGTCTCGATCACATCGCCGATATTGGCAATTATGATGCGGTCTTCCGTCATACCCATAGATTTTGCAATCTCAGCATGCTTGATCAAATGCTTATATTCTCCGTGTACCGGAATAAAAAATTTAGGCTTTGTCAATGCCTGAATCAATTTCAACTCTTCCTGACAAGCATGACCGGAAACATGCACCTCATACATCGATTCATAAATCACTTCTGCCCCAGACTTCATCAATTCATTAACCACACGTGTCACATATTTCTCATTGCCCGGAATCGGCTTTGCAGAAATAATAATAAAATCATTGGGTGTAATCGTCACTTTTCGATGACTGTTCATTGCCATTCTTGTCAAAGCAGACAGCGGTTCCCCTTGACTGCCGGTTGTCACTAGCACAATTTTCTCATCCGGATATCGATTCATTTCATCAATATCGATGATCATCCCTTTTGGTACCGTCAAATATCCAAGTTCCGTTGCCTTTTCAATTACATGCACCATACTTCTACCGAATACAGCTACTTTTCGATTATAATTCTTCGCCTGATCAATGATCTGCTGCACCCGGTGTACATTTGATGAAAACGTAGCAATGATAATACGTCTATTTTCTGCACGTTTAAACAATTTTTCAAAGGATCCACCCACCTTGCGCTCGGAACAAGTAAATCCCGTGCGCTCAGCATTGGTGGAATCTGCCATCAGTGCCAGTACACCTCGGCTCCCCAATTCGCCAAATCTTGCCAGATCAATAATTTCCTCATCAATAGGTGAAAAATCTACCTTAAAATCTCCGGTATGCACGATAATGCCTGCCGGTGTATGGATTGCCATACCGACTGCACCTGGAATTGAGTGATTGACTTTGATAAATTCCACCGCCATGCAGCCCATTTTCACTGTCTTTCGAGGCTCAATTTCGACGAGTTTTGCCTGCCTGAGCAGTCCATGTTCTTCCAATTTTCCTTCGATCAGTCCCAGCGTCATTCGTGTACCGTAGATCGGTACATTGATTTTCTTAAGCAAATATGCCAATCCGCCTATATGATCCTCGTGCCCGTGTGTGATCACAATACCACGAATCTTATCTTTATTGCCTTCCACGTAGGTAAAATCCGGAATCACAATATCAACACCCGGCATGTCCATATCCGGAAACGCCAAACCACAGTCCAGAATAAACATATCGTTACTACACTCAATCACGGTCATATTTTTTCCGATCTCATTGAGTCCGCCCAACGGAACAATCCGCACTGGTGTCTTTTTCTGTTCCCGTCTCGGCTGACGGTTGGATGGTACTATGTCAGGCTTGCCGCTGCGCATCCCATTGCGGCGCCTTCCGCCATTTCCATTCCTTTGGGTATTCTGCGTCCGCATCCGAACACTGTAATCTCTCTTCTTTGTCTGCGAACCATTGCGCAGTTCCCGTACCTGTACTTGTTCTTTTTCTGTAGCCAAATAAATATCCTCT
>CASEVP010000118.1 GCA_949291345.1 uncultured Ruminococcus sp. | reverse complement strand
AAAGTCCATCATCTTACCAAAGTTCACAAACTTATAACCAATAATCTCGTCATCTTCATTCAACGCAATTTTGGTAACATAACCATCTGTCATTTCCAAATAACGTGGTCCCTTCTTCAATGTGCTGTACATAGTACCTACTTGCGAACGTAATCCCTTACCCAAGTCTTCCAGTCCAGCTCCAATCGGCAAACCTTCTTCAGAAAATGCGCTCTGGCTTCTGCCGTAAACGATCTGCAGGAACAATTCACGCATTGCAGTATTAATCGCATCACATACTAAGTCTGTATTCAGTGCTTCCAGAACAGTTCTACCTGGCAGAATTTCCGCTGCCATTGCAGCAGAATGTGTCATACCAGAACATCCAATGGTTTCAACCAGTGCTTCCTGAATGATGCCTTCTTTTACATTCAATGTCAGTTTGCATGTACCCTGCTGTGGTGCACACCAACCTACCCCATGTGTCAAACCGGAAATATCTTTGATTTCCTTCGCCTTTACCCACTTTGCTTACTCAGGAATCTGTGCAGCACCGTGCTGAACGCCCTGCTTTACGCAGCACATTTCTTCTACTTCGTTTGAATAAATCATAGTCAAACTCCTTTCATGGTGTGGCATTGTATGTCTTCACATACATTTTTATTATACTACATTTTTCCGCATGAATCAAGCTTTTTTTGTAAATATGTTCATTTTCTTGTAGATTTATCATAAAAACATAACATTATGCAGTTCTTAAATATTCTATGAAAAAGGTGTAACTGCAACAGCCCACAGATGCAATGTAACCTGAAAGAGTTCCTAAAGTAACATTGTTTAAATAGCGGCTCAAAGCGCAGAAAATAAAGAAAAACATAAAGATAAACTTTCAAGCCCTACATTTCCATATACAATATAAAAATTGCATGCTTTCACCGCAAAGGCATCAAGTGTTTCTATTCACGTTATACGTTTTAATCATTTAAAGATTTCTTGACTATCAGTGAATTCTTCTGAGTTCTTTGTAATGTACCATTGACATTATTACAATAATTTATTCCAATTGATAATGAAACAATGATATAAATGGTACGATTATTCCATCACACTTGAAAAATTAAATATCGCATAATCGGATATACAATCCATCTACCCTGATAACATAATGTTTTCCCCTTTCAGAGAACGATAGATCAATTGGGATTATAGTCCAATATTTTTTAAAGTCAAAATCTATTTTCTTGATGTAACAGAAAAACGGAGACATAGGAGACATACATGACATTTTGTTATTAAGATGTTGTAAAAAAGATCCTGTCTTTATGTATCCAATGCTTCCCGTATGCTCTTTATAAATGTACCAATTTCATTTGGTGCCAATTCACCATACTGTTCCACTAAACGAACGACTGCACTTCCAATAATCACACCATCACAATATGCACTCATTTTTTTGGCTGCCTCCGGACCCGAAATGCCAAACCCAACTGCACAAGGGATCTTTGCATAGCGATAAATATCAGCAAAAAAATCGGAAAAATCTGTATCAAATTTGGAACGCACGCCTGTTACGCCATTGGATGAAACACAATATAGAAAACCTGTTGCATCTGATGCAATCATTTTTATTCTCTTTTCACTTGCCGGCGTCACAAGGCTAATGTTGTGTACACCATATCGATCTGCACTAACTTGAAGCTCATCTTTTTCTTCATATGGAATATCCGGCACGATTACCCCATCAATTCCGCAAGCCTGACACTTTTCAAAAAAACAGTCCGTACCATAACAGAAGATGGTATTGAGATACATCATTAACAATAATGGAACATCTGTCTTTTGGCGCAGACGGCAAACCATCTCAAAAATGCCTTTCAATGTTGTCCCACATTGCAGTGCACGCTCACTCGCACGCTGGATGGTAGGACCTTCGGCAATGGGATCAGAAAATGGTACGCCCAACTCAATCAGATCCGCTCCATTCTCTACCATCTGCAAAACTGCATCCTCAGTGCAGGTATATCCACCGTCCCCAGCTGTAATAAACGGTATGAGTGCTTTTCTACCTTCATTTTTACACTGCTCAAATTTTAAATCAATTCGATTCTTAGTCATTAATATTCACTCCTCTATATTCTGCAATCTGCTGCATATCCTTGTCACCACGTCCCGAAACACATATAATCATAATTTCTTCTTTTGGCATCTTCGGTGCAATCTGCATTGCTGCTGCAATAGCATGTGCAGATTCGATCGCTGGAATAATCCCCTCTGTCTTTGACAAATATTCTAAAGCACTTACTGCTTCTTCATCAGTGATTGCCATATATTCAGCTCTACCGGTCTGATATAGATATGCATGTTCAGGACCAACACCTGGATAATCTAATCCAGCAGAAATAGAATATACGGGTGCAATCTGGCCCTCTTCATTTTGCAGAAAATATGATTTCATTCCATGAAATATGCCAAGATTACCCTTTGCTACCGTTGCGGCATGCAGTTTGGTTTCTAATCCCTTTCCGGCAGCTTCTGCACCAACAAGTCTTACCTGATCATCAGGAATAAAATCATAGAACATTCCCATGGCATTTGAACCACCGCCAACACAGGCAACCACACAATTTGGTAATCTTCCTTCTTTTTCCATAATCTGTGCCTTGGCCTCCTCACCAATAACTTTCTGGAAATCACGCACCATTGTGGGATATGGATGAGGACCCATAACAGAGCCAATCAGATAAAATGTAGTATCAATATTTGTTGACCAATCCCGCATCGCTTCGTTGATTGCATCTTTTAGTGTAGCAGTACCATTATCAACACTATTCACTTTTGCACCAAGCAATTCCATACGATACACATTCAACTTTTGCCGGCGAACATCTTCTTTACCCATATATATTTCACATTCCATACCAAACATTGCACAGGCCGTAGCTGTAGCCACACCGTGTTGTCCTGCGCCGGTTTCAGCGATGATTCTTCTTTTCCCCATTTTCTTTGCCAACAAGATTTGACCCAGTACATTATTGATCTTATGTGCGCCAGTATGATTGAGATCTTCTCTCTTCAAATATATTTTGCAGCCACCAAGATCTTTCGTCATACGTTCTGCATAATACAACAGCGATGGACGATTTGCGTATTCATGCAGCAACGTCCGATATTCTTTTAAAAACATAGGATCATTACCATATTTTGCATATGCTTCTTCTAATTCATGTACTGCATTCATCACTGTTTCCGGTACGTACTGTCCACCAAACATTCCAAATCTTCCTACTTTACCCATTGTATCCACCTCGTATTATATCGACAATTTTTTTCATCTTTTCAATATCTTTTTTCCCAGCCGTCTCAATGCCACTGGAAAGATCTACACCTACCGGTTGTACGATTTTCATTGCTTCTCTCACATTTTCTGGCGAAAGGCCTCCTGCCAGAAAAAATGGCGTCAGGGGTCTAGCTTTTGCAATTAAATCCCAATCGGCAGTCACACCGGTACCGCCAATTTTTCCCTTTATAAATCCTTCAAGCACCAACATATCGGCGCCCAGTTTCTGTGCCTCCTTTATTGTATTTTCATTTTGTACACGAACTGCTTTCCATACCGGAAGCCCTGTTTTTTTTCGCAATTGAAAAATCATTTCACTATTTTCATGTCCATGCAATTGTATGATGTCCAATGGTACCTGATCCAACGTCCGCAGCATTACATCAAGCGGTTCGTCTACAAAAATTCCAGCCGCAACAATTCCCCTTTCTTTTTCCCGTACCATTTGCCGAGCAGTTTCCGGATCAATCGTCCGCTGAAAGCCTTTTGACAATATCATTCCCATATAATCCGGCATAACCACATTGCATTTTTCCACATCTTCTACGCACCGGCAGCCGCAAAATTTAATTTTCATACATCCTCCCGAAGCAACTGCAGCGTCTGCTGGATATTACCGCTTCGCATCAGCGTTTCTCCGATTAGAACAGCATCTGCACCCAAACGCCGTACATTTTTCATATCTTCATTCGTTTTTATGCCGCTTTCAGACACAAATATCGCATTAGACGGTGCATATGGTTTCAACTTAGCAACTGTATCTAAATCTACCGCAAACGTTTTCAAATTCCGATTATTTACACCCAGTATTTCCGGGGACAAATATAATATTCCCTCTAATTCTTCTATACTGTGTACTTCAACCAATGCCTCCAAACCAAGCGAATAAGTAAGGTGATACAATTCTCCCAGCTGTTTCGGAGACAATACGGCCGCAATCAGAAGCACAGCATCAGCACCAATCGCTGCAGCTTCATAGATCTGATAGGCATCAAAAATAAAATCTTTTCGTAAGATCGGTAGCGATACTTCCTTCCGAATCGCCTCCAAATACCGGGACGACCCTTGAAAAAAATGTTCTTCTGTCAAACAAGAAATTGCATTTGCTCCGGATTTTTCATATGCCTTTGCAATTTCTACCGGATGAAAATCAGGACAAATCATTCCCTTTGACGGAGACGCTTTCTTCACTTCACAAATACAGGAAAGGGTATCTTGTTTCAATGCCTTACCAAAGGAAAATGTCTTACGGTTTTTTATGACACACTCGCATCGTTTTCGCATTTCCTCTGGTGTACATTTCTTCTTTTCCTGTTCCAGTTGTATTCTTCGGTAATGCAATATTTCATCTAAAATCATCGCTTTTCCCTCACACATTCTGATTGGTAAAGGCAATCAGTTCCTGTAGCTTTTCAAGTGCCTTCCCAGTATCAATCTGTTTTGCAGCAAGTGCAATTCCTTCAGCAATGGACTCTACTTTTCCAGAGACATACAATGCACTTCCAGCATTGAACAGCACAACATTACGCTTTGCTCCCTGAATTGTACCATCTAAAATGCCCTTTGTAATCTGAGCGTTTTCATCTGCATTGCCACCTACGATTTCCTCCTTGGATGCACGGGGCAATCCAAAATCCTCCGGCTGAATCACATATTCGGTGATTTTTCCGTTTCGAACCTCTGCTACAAAAGTTTTATCAGAAATAGAAATTTCATCCAATTTATCATTTCCATACACAATCATTGCTCTTTTGATTCCCAGACCAATCAGCACTTTTGCCATAATGGGTAAAAGGGCTTTTTCATACACACCCAACAAAATATAGTTAGTGGAAGCTGGATTTGTCAAAGGTCCCAAAATGTTAAATACGGTTCGAATTCCCAGTTCGCTTCTAGCAGGTGCAACAAATTTCATGGCACCATGGTAACTCTGCGCAAATAAAAATGAAATCTGGATTTTTTCCACAGATTCCTTAGCCTGCTCTGGTGTCGATTGAATTTTAACACCTAAACTTTCCAAAACATCGGCAGCACCGCTTTTACTTGATACACTACGATTTCCATGCTTTGCCACAGCCATTCCAGCAGCAGAAATTACAAATGCAGAAGTTGTAGAAATATTGAAAGAGTTTGCCAAATCACCGCCGGTTCCAACAATCTCGATGCTTTCTTCGCATCCAATGATATGTTTTGATTTCTGTCGCATTCCCTTTGCAAAACCAATGATTTCGTCAGTTGTTTCTCCTTTCATCCGCAAAGCGGTTAAAAGTCCTGCGATCTGTGCATTTGTTGCACAACCGCTCATAATGATATCCATGGCATCTTGGGCTTCTTCCATCGTCAATGAATTTCCTTCTACTACTTTTGCCACATATTTTTTTAGTCCCGTTTTTGGCCGTGCCTCTCGAATCGGTGGCAATGGTACCGATACCCCTGGAATCATATTTAAAAAGTTAGCAAGCATTCGCTTTCCATCATCTGTTAAGATGGATTCCGGATGAAACTGCAAACCAAATGTCAATCCATTACGATGTTTCAATGCCATGATTTGTCCCATGTCATCACGTGCTGTTACCATTAGACATTCAGGAAAATCAGACTCTCTCGTAATCAGTGAATGGTATCTTCCGCATGTAACATACTGAGGCAATCCCGCAAACAGAGAACATGTCCGCTCAAGTATAATTTGACTGGATTTTCCATGCATCAAGTGTTTGGCAGGCACAATTGTTCCGCCAAATGCCTCACATATAGATTGATGCCCCAGGCAGATCCCCAATATCGGTATCTTTCCATGAAAATACTGTATTGCTTTTAACGTAATGCCAGCATCCTTAGGGTACCCCGGTCCTGGAGACAAAATCAATGCCTGCGGATGCATTTTTTCGATTTCTGATATTGTTATCTCATCGTTACGCACTACTCGAATATCTGGGTATAATTCTCCCACATATTGGTATAAATTATATGTGAACGAATCGTAGTTGTCAATGAGTAAAATCATTGTTCTGCCTCCTTTATTGCATTGATAACTGCCAGTGCCTTATTAACGGTTTCATAATATTCATTTTCCGGCACAGAATCAGCAACAATTCCAGCACCTGCTTGCACATACGCCTTGCCATTGACAAACAACACCGTGCGAATCGCAATGCAAGTATTAATATTTCCATCAAAACCTAAACATCCCACTGTACCGCCGTATAAACCTCGTTTAGTATTTTCAAATTTGTCGATCAACTCCATTGCCCGCACTTTTGGCGCACCTGATAATGTCCCTGCAGGCAATATTGCCATTAATGCATCCAATGGCGTTTTATCTTCCCGTAACTTTCCTTCCACATCAGACACCAAATGCATCACCTTTGATGCTCTCTCGGTCACCATATATCGAGTTACTTCTACGGAGCCAAATTCTGAAACTTTTCCAACATCGTTTCTCCCAAGATCAACAAGCATCGTATGCTCCGCCCGTTCCTTCGGATCGGATTCCAATGCTTTTTCATTAGCCGAATCCTCTTCTATTGTTCGACCTCTTGGCTTTGTTCCAGCTATCGGACGATTATGAATCATTCCATTTTTAACACTTACCAACATTTCAGGCGATGCTCCGGCAACCTCATATTCTGGCGTATGAAAATAATACAGATACGGAGACGGGTTCGTCGCGCGAAGTTTACGATAAACCGCGAAACTATCTGGTGGATTGCTGACAGCAAACCGCTGTGATAACACAATCTGAAAAATATCACCACTTTTGATATATTCCTTTGCCTTCTGCACCATATTACTGTATTGTTCTTTTGTCATATTCGAACGAACTACAGATTCTCCATAATGATGTGCTTCCATTGGCTTTGCATTATAATGGCAAATAATTTCTGCCAATTCTTCTGCACGCCATTGTGCTGCCGCATACTGCGCGCCCAAATCTCCATCTGTATGCAGATTCAATATCACTACACCATTACTGGTCAAATGATCATATGCAACCAACTCCTCATACATAAACAAATGACAATCGGGCATTTTTATATCATCTTCGGGTACATTGGTTAATTTTTTTTCTATATAACGCACAGTATCGTATCCAAAATATCCGATTAAACCGCCTGTAAAATTTGGAGTCCCTTCTATCACTGGTGCACGATATGCCGCCATAAGTTTTTTCAAAAAAGCAATCGGATCTTCGACTTTCAAAATTTCTTTTTTATCACCAGTCCGGATTTCTGCCATTTGACAAGCAATCCGAATCTCCTGTTTTGGAGATGATCCGATAAAAGAGTAACGATCCCATTGTACCCCATTGCTGACACTCTCAAAAATAAATGAATTCGGCTTTCCTTCAGATAACGCTCGATAAATATTAATTGGTGTTTGATTATCTGCTGAAAATTCGTAAAATACCGGAATCATGTTATAGTCTTTTGACAGTTTTTTTACTTCTTCCAACGAAGGCTTTAACATAACGCTACACTCCTTTTTGCAATAAAAAAAGCCTGACACCCCACCTACATGGGACGTCAGACTGCTGTCTACGTGTTGCCACCCAATTTTAGAAACGTTACACCTATATCGATGCGTTTCCCTCATTTCAGATACGCCGGATCCTCCCCGGATATATCCTCTCCTGATAACGCTGGAGATGCGGCATCAGCTACTGAAACAAATGTTCGTTCGCCTTGCTTCTCACAAACCCATTCCCATCACAACGTACATATCAAGCTCTCACCAATCTTGACTCTCTGTCATGCCGTCTTGTGCGGTACTTACTTTTGCTCATGGAATTTCAATAAATTTAGTATACAGGAAATCCATATTTCTGTCAACCCCTTTTTTGATATTTTGTACACAGGCACAATTTCAACAATATTTATTTGTTTATTTTAAACAATGATATATATAATGCGAATACAGAACAGCGTTTCATGCATAAATATCAGCATGAAGGACAAACACCCAGAGCATGTTTTAATTTAATGCATCTTATACACTATGCATTTCATAAAACACACTCTCGACAAGGAGGCTTTTTATGTTACAGTTCCCCAAAGTACTTGTGTCATTATGCACCTGTTGTTTTTGTACAATTGGCTTTCATCAGCTTCCCGTGATTGGGCAGATCCTATTACCACGCACACAGCCGATCATTGATGCTTTTGAAGCTACACAGGTAGAAATGCCAGTACCAACTGCCGAAGAAACTACATTCGAATTCTTGCCAATTTCAAAAACTGAGCCAATGCTCACAGCACCTTCAAACATCTATTCCAAATCCGATACTACAGAAACCACTACCATACCGGTTGATACAACTACAACAACAGTTCCCATACAGACAACCAACACATCTACAGTAACTACAACCGTCACATCCATAGAAACAGTATCACCGGAGACAACAATTTCAGTTTCTAACCAATCGTCAGAAACAGTAAATGACTACGATCTTTTTGATACATATCCCACATGGTTTAAGGCATACATGGATTACCGTACAATCACCGATACGAATTCCATCCAATATCAAATTCAACAGCAGGCATGGACAGATACATACGGTCTTCGACGTCTTGGCGACGATTATATTGTTGCAATGGGAACGGGATGGCTTATGGAAGGCTGTGGCGAACGATTTTTGGTCACACTAGAAAATGAAATTCAGTTCACGGTTACCGTAGGAGATATTAAAGCTGACTGTCACACCGACCCCACACATCGATTCCGCAGCTGCGGCGGCGGTGCAAATGTGCTTGAATTTATTGTTGACACCGATCTGCTGTCTGCAGATGCGGTACAAGCTGGTACTGTCTCCGTTTATCCTGCATTTAGCGGCAATATCCAACGAATCGAAAGGATTTCTGCATTATAAAAACAATACTAAACAACCATCGTTATCGGCTGAATTTGCATTATGATTTCAATTTTTTAATTTTAAACCCAAAACCGTGAATATATGCAATATTTATCGACTTTTGATCCGCGGCCGCATTAAATTAACAAGCTATTGCATCACCTGTGACAAATAAATTTCTCAAAAATACGTTTTTGTTCCTGTTCAGGCAATGACAGATAAAATTCTCGCTTAACTTGCAAAAATGTACGAAGATCAATAAGAATACAATATAAAACAGAACGATTTTCAAAAGAATCCCTTGTATTTGGCAATGGTTGCTTTCGATATGTCATGTACAAATCTTCTAGTGACTCCAAAAGTTCTGCACAATCATTTCCCTCATGGAATTGTGATGCCATTTTTTCTATGAATTGCGACAATGGTTCTGCCTGCTCCGGAATCTTCGTTAACTGCAAAATTTGTTTGCTAATTTCACGAAGAATCGTACATTGTTCCTTCCGCATAGATACATACCACATAAAGTAAACATCTTTTTTCCAGGTCTGGTTTTGTAAATAAATCATAATTTCCTGTTGCAGCTTTGATGCCAGCTGCTCGATCCGAACAAAGCAACTATTCCCCTCTTCAGAACACTCTACAGTTCGAATGCGTTTTGCCATCCAATGCAAATTCCCTCTTATCTCCTCATCAAGCTGATATTGCAGCCACTCTATTTTTTTTTGATTACATGGCATAAACCAGTTTAAGCACACACCAATGCCACTTCCAATAAAAAGCAGCAATACTGCATTCCCTGTCGTTTGCCACGAAACACCACCTGCTAACATATAATGTGTTGCCATAACAGCATTAATCGGTACGGCATCCTCAAAATGCAGAAGATAACAACTTAACAAAAGTAATAACAACACAATTCCAAATGCCCACGGTTGTGTACCAAAAATGTGGTATACTGGTAAACTGAGTATTGTCATTACACCAAATGTTGCAAATCGTCTAACACTACCCTTCACTGTCTCAAGGCGTGTGTTTTGTACCGTTAATAGTGTGATAATTCCAGCCGAAGCAGCGTTTTGCAATCCAAACATCTCTGCTAACAAAATTGCAACAACAGCGCCGACTGCGATTTTTAACGCTTTCATCCAATGGATTGTTTCCCAAAATTCCCTCATCTGTCAATGCCTTTACCCTTTCTCATAAACAACCAAAACATCTTTATCCAATATTTCTGTATCACCTTGGGGAATTACTGTTTCTTTACCACGGCGTATTAAAATCACCAACTCATCTACCGGCAATTTCAACTGTGCCAATGTTTTTCCTTTCCATTGGTGATCTGGTGTGATTTCTAGTTCACTAAGTTGAATCGGATGTACTTTTTTCCCACAGCTGCCTGCCGCCAGCACAACAACATCGCCTTCCTCCAATGTGGTATCGCCACGTGGAACAATGCTTTCTTCCCCCCGAAATATCGTTGCCAAAAGTGTATCCGGTGGCAAAGTGATCGAATTGATTGACATGCCAATCCAGCTATTCCCTTTTTCCAGAGCCAATCGCATCAATTGCAATTCCTTTTGCTCCGTGTAATCTGTAAAGGTCTTCAGGACATCGCCTTCCTCATCAATCATATCCAACTTTTTTGAGACAAACGGCAACAACGTCCCCTGCAGTGCAATGGAAAACAATACAACGCAAAATACCAAATGAAATAAATCGTATTCCAGTACCACTCCGCTGGATACTGCCGTAAGAGCAAATATCGCCGATGTTGCGCCTCGCAGACCTGCCCACGAAACGAGCAACTGCTGCCGGATATGAGAACCAAATGGTGTCAGGATTAATGCCACTACGATAGGGCGTACAACAAATGTCATAATTATCGCGATTAACAACGATGGCAAAAGCATGTATAACATTCGTGTTGGAGTACAAAGAAGTCCCAACAAGAAAAATACCATCATTTGCATCAGTCCCGTTATTCCATCAAAAAAATGAACCTGTTTTTTCTTATTGGGTATCTTTGCATTTCCCAAAATAATACCTGCTATGTATGCACTCAAATATCCATTTCCGCCTACTAAAACTGGCAAAACATATGCTAGGATAGCAATTGCCAACATAAACACCATATCAAACCCAGACACATCAAAACGAAATTTTCGCAGGAAAAATACAGTAATCACTGCAAGCAATGCACCAATTCCAACACCATACACTGCCTGTGCAAAAACCATATATGCCAGCCTACCTGCTGAAATATTTGACGTCATTATGGTGATTATGACAACTGTCATTAAATATGCTACTGGATCATTACTGCCGCTTTCTACTTCCAGAAGAGAAGATGTCCCATACCGTAAATTCAATTTTTTTGAACGCAGAATTGAAAAAACAGAAGCGGCATCTGTGGATGCCAGCACAGACCCTATCAGCATTCCTTCCAGCCACTCAGTATGTAGTACAATCCGACAAAACACTCCCACAAAGATTGCTGTTGCAAATACGCCTACAGTTGACAACAGCACAGATTTTACTGCAACTGATTTTGCAGCACTCCACTTTGTCCCAAAGCCACCGTAAAAAATAATGAATATTAAAGCAATCGTACATAAAGTTTCAGTCTGTCCGTATTCATCATAAACAATTCCCAGTATACCATCAACACCACACAACATCCCGATACCCAGAAACGCAAGCAGCATAGGAATCCCAACTTTGCTGGTAACTTTATTGCATATAATACATATCACAATTACAACTGAAATTAACAATAATGTAAGATTCATGTATCTTCCTTTCTACTTCACTATTTGGGCGCCTACCATCAATAACTGAATGTCATTAAAAGGTTTTAACATTTTTATGGTGCTGCTTTTATTATCGCATCATTTGTTGTGCTTGCTGCGACTGCAACTGCAATTTTTCTTACACCTATGGACTTGAGTAAAATTGCACAAGCTTGCAATGTACTGCCAGTTGTTAAAATATCATCACAAAGAATTACCTGATATCCCTGTAAGGAAACGGGATTTACATGAAACTGTGTCACATTATTACGTCGATTCTCCGCCGATAGAAAATGTTGTGTTTTTCCTTTCCCATCGTCCCATAAAATATCTGTCCGAAGTGGAATTCCAGTTTGCGCAGAAATTTCTTTTCCAATGACTTGTGCAGGATTTCTCCGCCTTTTTCGTAATTTTCGCACAGACATTGGCACTGGTACAACACAATCATAACTTGCAATCTCGTGATCTT
>CASEVP010000117.1 GCA_949291345.1 uncultured Ruminococcus sp. | reverse complement strand
TAATATTATTATGAGAGTATATGATAAGTGCTGATATGAATACGCAGATAAGTTAAGATATAAGATAATAGAATTGCAGTATAAAGTTTCGTTTTATGTTCATAATGTGGATTTGTCACGCACTTTGCTAAAAATGAAAATTTTTATAGCTCCTTGTTTTTTATTTTGACATATTTTATCCAATCTGATTTCATATATATACGGTATACTGAAAACTGAGTCATATAGTGGATATGCAGAACTCTGCGCTGTCTTATGTGCGTAGAGGATTCATGTCAAAA
Organism: uncultured Ruminococcus sp.; assembly: GCA_949291345.1. GTDB lineage: Bacteria > Bacillota > Clostridia > Oscillospirales > Ruminococcaceae > Ruminococcus_C. The sequence continues at coordinate 10,552 of CASEVP010000117.1, read as the reverse complement.
TGCTTGGTGAAAGTGTATCTTAATGGGGCTTTCGGCGCATGTCGCTGAAAGAAACAGACAACTGAAGTGCAAGATGGATAGGTGTGCTTTGTATGTTACCCTTTCGATGAAAAAACGATTGGAGGCGTTTCCATGCCGCAGAACAAAGCTGAATTTGCACAGTTTTATGCCCGGCATGTGGATACGGTATATCGTGTTTGTTATATACGGATGAAAAATCAGACGGATGCAGAAGATTTGACGCAGGAAACATTCTTACGTGCGATGGCGCACCCTGAGATATGGGAAGATGAGGAATATGGAAAAGCATGGCTGATTGTGACAGCATCAAATCTCTGTAAAAATGCATTGAAACACTGGTCACATGCCAAGCGAACAGAGGTAGAAGACTGGGAGACAGCATTGGGGACAGCGGTGCTGCCGAATGAAGATTCTGATGTATTGACTGCGGTATTAAATTTGCCGGATCAATATAAAACTGTGGTGTATTTATTTTATTATGAAGGTTATTCCGGTGCAGAGATTGCAAAGATGCTGGGAAAAAAAGAGACAACTGTACGGTCATTGCTACATCGGGGAAGAAAAATACTGGCAAAGAAATTAGGAGGTGAACCGGGTGCTGAAGAAAAGTTATGAGGAAGAAAGATTAGAGTGCCAATTGCGGTGTGCAATAGCACATATTCATCCAGATGAGAAGGCAAAAGACAGAATGTATGCCAAAGTAATGCAGCGTGCATCTTCGGCACAGGTTCTAAAAAAACAGAGAACGATTCGTCAGAATTGGTGGAAAATTTCTTCCGGTGTGGGCATTGCCGCATTGACATTTGCAGTGGTTTCTCTGGGCGGATTGCATCAGCGATTGGTGCAGGATACTGGGGAACAGTTACAAGTTCTGGACACTGTGCCGCAGCAAACCAGTACAGAAAACGTGGAGACACAGCCAGCTGCAATGCATGCGACAGAAGGTATAATGACACAGACAACGGCGGCTGCAATGGATATGACAGACTCTGAGACCATAAGTACGGCACAGGAGCATGGAAGTGTTTCTGCTATGGCAAATGCCACATATACTGCGACATCGGTACAGCAGGTGCAAGGACAAAATGGGACAGAGATGTCTTGTACAGTAGTTGAACTGGATAAAACGGTGACGACCACAGCGCCATATCAGGCAACACAGCCCATAACCCAGACAACTGCATTAAAAACGACAGATGCGGCAGTGACAGGATTGCAAACAAAGCCGACACAGACTGAAACGGCGTTGGTAACAAAGGAAACTACGGTACAGAGCACGGTTCCTATCCGTCAGAACATATATTTGTATTATAAGTTGACATGGAACAATATTAAATATGACACCTCTTATGAGGTGGTTTCTGGCAATGTATTGGATCAATATCTGGGGTATGGCGTCACGCATGGAGAAGATGTGGATGACACATTCACAGTATTGATTTATACCATAAAAGGTGTGGATCCTTCACAGCAGTTAGCGGTGCAATATGCGGGTGAAGTGAATTATTATTTGTTTAATGTAGGATAACACATCACTGGAAAGGGGTCTTTTACAAAAGATAGTGCAGCTTTGAGAAAAAAAGAGAGAAATAGCGTCGCATCAATGCAGACGCTATTTTTATTTTTAGCAGAGAATAATGCGGTATGAAAAAATGTCCTTGACAAAATAGTTGAAAGACGATATACTAAAAAAGAATAAACGCAGAACTTCAGAAAAAATATGCGCAGATGCTGTATGCTGTACATATTAAAAATCTGAAAATAAGGAGTACATGCTGTTCAGAGCGGCTTTCAGTTGCGTGTTGTGCATACTGTGTGCTATGGCGAGAGAAGTGCGGCGTACTTTTACGATAGGAGCAAATGCTGAAAATCTATTTGTTGGAGGGAACTTTGTGGCAATCAAACAAATCAAACGACTGGAAAAACTGCTTGTTGGCATTGGAATTGTGTTGGTGGTTGTAATCGTTGTGTGCTTGATTTTATGCAGCCGTGCCGATAAGGTCTCGGCACCAGAGGCAATACCGGTTTTAACAACTTCAACTACGACAACAACAATTACTACAACAATGGCGACGACAACAGTGACTTATGATTATACAATGCATATTGACATGGAGAAAGTAAAAAATCATCATGAAGTCAATCCGGATGTGGTGGGATGGGTATATGTAGCAGATACACCGATTGATTATCCCATTGTGCAGAGCGAGGATAATGCATATTATATGGACAAGGACTGGCAGAAGAACTATAGTTCTGCCGGCAGTATTTTCGAAGATTTTCGTGGAGAGATCAATCAAACGGAAAATACGTTGTTATATGGGCACAACATGGGTAATGGCTCTATGTTCCATGCTGTGAAGAATTTCAAAGATGAAGCATGGGGAAAAGAACATATTTATTTTGAAGTGGCGACACTGGAAAAACGATATATTTATCGTATTGTGGCATCTTCTGTTCTGAATGGCGAATATGGTGCGGAATTTGATTATTGGAATCGGATTACGCTTAATGCGGAGGAATTCAAAAAGTATATTGATGAAATTCGTTCTACGGCACTTGTTTGGTATGCGCCAGAAGATGATCTGCCGGAATATGGCGATAAGATGATTGCACTCCAAACCTGTAATTCTGGTGCAGATGATGGCATACGCTGTTTATTGTTCGGGCAGTGCCTTGGAGAATACTGATATAACTTGTATTTCTATTCTGGTCATCAAACAGCAGAATATATGTAAAAAAGAATCAGCATGTCTTTTATTTGATGTAGTGTATATGTTGGTGATTTGAATATTCAATATAAAAACGGAGACTGTACTTTTTTGTGTACAGTCTCCGTTCTATGTTGAGACAACATATCAAATGATTTGGCGTAGATATTCATTGAAGTTGGTATCAAAGATGGTTTCGCATATTTTAGCTGTATCCGTTTAGACCGTGCTGTATCATAATGTTAGGATAGCATCGGTAGCTGTAGTCCAGATCGACATTGGCGTTAATGCCTTTGATACTTCCAGTATCGCTGTATTGCCACATGCCATAGGGAGATTTGGAATAGCTGGGTTTATCCGTATTGAAGTGTGCCACCCAAATATCATATTTTTCTAGGACGGACTGATATATGTAATTGTTAAGAAAATAGGCATAACTGTAAACGCTGACATAATAGCCTTTTTCTTCCATGGTGGTACAGAATGCAGTGATAATAGCAGAAATTTCTTCTTTTGACATTTGTGTGTGCTGTGGCGCTTCGATGTCAAAGACCAGTGGATATTCAAACTGGTATCCTTCAATAACTTGTGCAAAGACTTCCGCTTCTTGTACAGCTTCAGATGGAGATTCTGCATAGCTGAACCAATATGCACCGCATGCAATCCCGGCGGCTTTTGCATTGCGCATATTCTGATCGAAATAGGGATCTTCTTGAGAGGCGAATTTTCCATATCCGGCACGGATGATGGCAAAGTCAACCCCATCATTGCGCACGGCTTCCCAGTCGATGTTCCCCTGATACTTGGAAACGTCAATGCCGTTATAATATTCTTTATTTTCCCATGCGTCACCGACAGATGGGGTACTTTCTATGGTGGAGGTTACCGATGTTATGGCAGGAAATGCGGTTGTTAGTATTGTAGAAGTTGTTATCGCTTCTGTTGTATCGGATGTTGCGGAAACGATAGTTGTTGCAGATATGGTTTCAGTGGCTGCCGAAATAGTAGAAGTTGTCGTTGTCGAAGCAGTAGATGTTTCTGTCATTATGGGTGTTGCAGAAGTTGTTGCAATTGTAGAAAATTCCGTGGTTTCGGTGGGAATTTCCGTGGTTTCGGCAGGAGTAGTTGAAGTGCCTACGACTGAAGCGTTCCATTGATTCAGAAAAATTTCTGCATCTTGAGGGAGAACACCGAAAGCACCGCAAATTGTACTCCAAGAAAGAAAGAGATAGGCGTCTCCGGTATCGAGAAATTCAGAACTATCCACATCTAAAATGGTTTTTTGTTGTTCCGAAAGCGTTAAGCTATTTCCGGCACGCTGGGAAACATACTCGTTTAGAACCAGCCATGCTAAATAAGTAAAGCTGGAACAATCAAGTTCTTGTTCCAGAAGAAATTTCGTTAAGTCATCGGAATTTGCGGAACTATCATATGGGTTTATAATGGGGAAACAAAGCGCAGCAGCCGTAAGAATCCCCGCAATTTTTTTAAGAATCCTGTGCTTCATAATGAACCTCCAAATCATGTGTCTGATGCGTATGGGAAATGACAGCAATATATTTGCGATCAATCAGGGAAAACAATGAATGGGGCTGAAACGAAAGATTAACTTTGTGCCAGCAAAAAGCAACCAATTAGCTGTAAAATTGCAAAAAGCGGAAATAGAAATCGAAAATACCAGTGTCTAGTTTTGTGGTGGAAACACCACATTCCAAGCGTACCGCCGATGCCGCCGCCAAAAAAAGTAAAAAAGAACAGCGTTTTTTCTGAGATACGCCATGCGTTTTTTCTGGAACGGTGTTTATCGATTCCCATCAGGCAGAAAGCGATGAGACTCATCAGGAAAAGTGTAGCGACAGTAAATTGAAAGCCGATTTTTTCCATAAAGTGTTAAACCTTTCTGTCATCTTACCGGCGCAGATGCCGGGGAAGTGCTAGCTCAATGGCATTTTGTATTGAATTGTTCGGAGTGAAAATGATACGTGTGGAACCATACTCCTCTGTTTCGAGATCAGCGTAATACTCTCCTTCTCCGGTGTTATCAGAACAGAGCACCAAAGTACGGGATGTATCGTCCGGAATATCATCTGTAAATGGTCCGTATGCATCAAACTTTGCTACATTTACAGTAATGAGATGAACTCGTTTTCTTCGAGCAATAATTTTATCCACATCCATTTCACCATTGGTAATAGCGTATTCATATTCCACGGAGAGATTGGTTAAGAAAAAGTAAGCACCGAAAATGATGCCACAGGTGATGAGCAATAGAAAAGGAATATGTGTAAAAATGGTGAAAAAAATTGTGGCAGCACTTAGCAGGGCAGCAAGAATTAGAATGGCAATTTTTTTTGTATTGTCTTTTGCACTTGGTTTTTTCTTTACCATGTATTCTGCAAAATTGTCCACAGATGAAAACTCCTTTCTGCATAGTACATAAATAGTTTCTATAACTTTTTTTATTTTACCATATGAAATGTAAAATTTCAAGAGAAAAAAATAAAACACTTGATTTTTTTGAAAAAGAAATGTATAATAAATATTGTAACACGCATTGACGAAGCGAGTAGATATCATTTTTCAATACAGAGAGTGGGCGTTAGCTGAAAACCCATTTGAAAACGATATTGAAGTTCCCTTCCGAGCGGCTGGATTGAACAGAAACAAGAGCATAATGTATATGTTTCGAAAGTAGGTCCGGATGTGATGTTCGCATTAAGAACAGGAGAGTGATGGCTCTTTGAAAATGGGTGGTAATATGCAAGGTTAATGTCTTGTCCTGTTTTCAGGGCAGGATTTTTTTATTTGGGCGAGACTGCCCGAATATTCCGAAAGAGCCAAATAGACCGCATGGAAAAATCGATAAATGCGGAAGAAAGGAACGATATCATGAAAGAACAACTGGAAGCCATTCGCATAGCAGCGAAGAAAGCACTGGATGCTTGTGCGGATGCCAAGGTATTGGAAACGTTGCGTGTACAGTACCTTGGAAAAAAAGGAGAATTGACTGCCATTTTGAAGCAGATGGGAAAATTGTCTGCGGAGGAACGTCCAGCAATGGGACAGCTTGCCAATCAAGTGCGTGCGGATATTGAGGCGGCACTGCTGGAGAAACAGAAGAAATTGTCTGAGGCAATGCTGGAACATCAGCTAGAGGCGGAAACAGTCGATATTACACTGCCCGGCAAAAAGCAGAAGATTGGCAGTATGCATCCGTTGACCATTGTAGAAAATGAAATTCGAGAAATTTTCCTAGGAATGGGCTTTTCTGTAGCGGACGGACCGGAGGTGGAGTATGACTACTACAATTTTGAAGCGTTAAATCTGCCGCCGGATCATCCGGCAAGAGATACTCAGGATACTTTCTATATTACGGATAAAATCTTGCTGCGTACTCAGACATCATCGGTACAGGTGCACGTAATGGAAAATCAAAAACCGCCGATCCGTGTGATCTCTCCGGGGCGCGTATACCGTTCTGATGCCGTAGATGCTACACACTCCCCGTTGTTTCACCAGATAGAAGGATTGGTTGTAGATAAAGGTGTTACTATGGCAGATCTGAAGGGAACGTTGGAGTTGCTGATGCAGCGCTTGTATGGAGATGATTGCAAAATTCGTCTGCGCCCGCACCATTTTCCATTTACTGAACCAAGTGCAGAGGTTGATGTGATGTGTTTCCAATGCCATGGAGAAGGTTGCCGTATGTGTAAGGGTGAAGGATATATTGAACTTTTGGGCGCTGGCATGGTGCATCCTAAAGTGCTGGAAGGCTGCGGAATTGACAGCAGTATATATTCTGGTTTTGCCTTTGGACTGGGGCTGGAACGTGTTGCGATGCGTCGATACAATATCGGTGATATGCGTTTGCTGTATGAGAATGATTATCGGTTCTTGGAGCAGTTCTAAGGGAAAGGGGAAACAGTACAATGAATTTGTCAATGAAATGGCTAGCCGACTATGTGGACTGCGGCGTATCTGTAAAAGAGTTTTGCTCGGGTATGACCATGAGCGGTTCCAAAGTTGAAACATATGAAATAGAAGGTACAGAAGTTCGGAATGTTGTTGTGGGAAAACTCCTTTCTATTGTACCACATGAAAACTCGGATCATCTGCAGATTTGTCAGGTAGATGTGGGGCAGGATGCACCGATTCAAATCGTCACTGGTGCCCAGAATATTATAGAGGGTGCACTGGTACCAGTGGCTCTGGTTGGCGCAGACTTGCCCGGTGGTGTACATATTAAAAAGGGTAAGCTTCGGGGCGTAGAGAGCAACGGTATGTTGTGCTCTCTGGGCGAACTCGGACTGAATAAACATGATTTTCCCTATGCAGTTGAAGATGGGATCTTTTTGATTGAAGAAGAATGTAAGCCGGGACAGGATATTCATGAGGCGATTGGTCTTAATGATACTTCTGTCGAATTTGAAATCACCTCGAATCGTCCGGATTGTTTGTCTGTTTTTGGTTTAGCTCGTGAAGCAGCGGCAACATTTGGCGTGCCGTTGCGGCATCATACACCAAAGTTTCATGGTGTATCGGGAAATTTGTCGGATATGATGTCGGTATCTGTGGAAAATGCAGCACTCTGTCCCCGTTATGTGGCCGGCATGGTGAAAAATGTAAAAATTGGACCTTCTCCTCGGTGGATGCGGGAACGGCTGCGTGCCAGCGGGGTGCGTCCAATTAATAATTTGGTGGATATCACTAACTATGTCATGTTGGAATATGGGCAGCCTATGCATGCTTTTGATCTGCGTTATGTCAAAGATGGCAAAATTGTTGTTCGTAATGCTAGGGATGGTGAAACCATTACTACTTTGGATGGACAGGAGCGGCACCTTTCAAAGGAAATGTTGATTATTGCAGATTCAGAAAAGCCTATTGCAGTAGCAGGTGTCATGGGCGGAGAATATAGCGGGATCATGGATGATACAACTACAGTTATTTTTGAATCTGCTTATTTTGAACCAGTACAGGTGCGCCGCACGGCTAAGAAACTGGGCATGCGTACCGATGCATCGGCACGGTATGAAAAGGGATTGGATCCTGACGGCTGTCAGCGCACGCTGGAGAGAGCCATGGAACTGGTAGAATTGCTGAATGCCGGCGAACCGGTAGCCGACTCGATTGAAGTCGACAACCGGAAGAATTCACCCGTACAAATCCCGTTTGATCCGGATTGGATCAATGGTTTTTTGGGTACAGATATTTCCAGGGAGGATATGATTACAACGTTGGAATCGTTGGAAATTCATGTCGAAGGTGATGTTTGCGTCGCTCCCAGTTTTCGTATTGATTTAGAGCGTCCGGCAGATATTGCGGAAGAAGTTGCCCGAATCTATGGTTATAATCGTATTCCTTCGACAGTGGTACAGGGCGTTGCAGAGGCACGTTTGACGCCACAGCAGCAGTTTTTGCGTAAGGCTGAGCAGATTATGGTAGGAATGGGTTATTTTGGTACGATGACTTATTCTTTTACATCTCCAAAATGCTTTGACCGTATTGGGCTGCCAGAAAACAGTAAACTCCGTCAAACCGTCACCATTACCAATCCACTTGGAGAGGATACCAGTATTATGCGTACAACGACGTTGCCATGTATGTTGGACGTACTGGCAACGAATTATAAGAACCGCAACGCAGCTGTTAGCTTGTATGAGATTGGCAAGGAATATTTGCCCACTGGTTTGGACACATTGCCGGAAGAACCCAATCGTTTGACCATAGGTATGTATGGAGATAATGCGGATTTCTTCTCTTTGAAGGGCGCAGTTGATACGTTGTTAAAGGAGTTGCGTCTTCCGAAATGTGTCTATGTGCGTCCGACAGAGATACAATGCGCATTGGAAGAGTGCTGTGCACTTCATCCTGGCAGAAGTGCAGTAATTCTTTGCAATGATACACCGATAGGTTATTTGGGAGAATTGCATCCCACAGTACAGAAAACATATGGTATTGGAACTCGGACATATGTGGCAAAGCTGTTGCTGCATGAAATGACATATATGGCACAGCCGGAGATTACGTATCAGCCTTTGCCAAAATTTCCGGCGATTACTCGTGACCTGAGTCTGGTTTGCAATGAAAAACTACCGGTTGGAACGTTGGAGAGGACGATTGAAGAGGCGGCTGGAAAAATCTTGGAAGAAGTAAGTTTGTTTGATGTATATCAGGGAGATCAGATTGCAGCAGGTATGAAGAGTGTTTCTTTCTCTCTGCGCCTGCGTTCCAGTGAAGGTACGCTGACAGATGAGCAGGCAGATGCAGCAATGAAGCGTGTATTGAAGGCATTGGCTGAGGTTGGTGCCGTACTGCGAGAATCATAATGCCGGAAGGCAGGAACTGAGGTGAAAATCATGAAGCAGAAGTCTCAGCAGACAAAAACGTCTGAAAAGCAACGGACGACGAAAGAAAAGCGAGAGCGTACGCCACGGGAGGCAACTGCATTAGCGTTAGGCATTATGGCGCTGGGCTTGTCTGTAGGCGGTGTAGTGGGATTGATCTGGGTTTCCGTTGTTGTTGGTGCCATTCTTGGTGGTTTCAGTGTATTATTTGGTTTTGCGGCATTGATGGTCGGAAAAGGCGGGACCTTTCCAGCAGTTATCGGAATTGGAGCGGGATTTTTAACCGTATTGTCCGCAATCGTTACTATGCGTTTACAATGAGAAACCGCTTGCTTGTAAAAAAATCTAGTTTGTGTATATCTTAATAAAAAATTTTTTATTTCATGTGAATAGCTCTAAATAAAAAACGTGCAGAATCTTTATCTAAGATTCTGCACGTTTTTTTGTTTCTGAATCATTTAACCCAGTATGTTGGTTAGTTCATCCATTAGCCCACTTGTTGAGAGAATCACTGCGTTAATAATCCACATAGCAATGCTCAATACAATGCCGATAATTCCCAAAATCATGCCGGCTTTCATTTTTGTGTCAGTGCAACCTTCCTTTTTTGCTGTTCCAGCAAGAATAAGAGCGATGATGCCACAGACTAATCCTGCAATCGGAATACATAAGCCAATCAGAGAAATAATTCCCAGTACCAAAGATGCAGTAGCTTTTCCGTTAGATGGATTCATGATATTTTCACCTCAGTTCGTGTCAGTTTCGGAATTGACAAATAGTATTATAACATAGATAATTTCTGTTGTCAAGGTGAATAAATCATTTGATTTTTGTGTGTTCGATATGAAAGAATTGCAAAAATGCAAAAAATATGATATACTCTCAAAGAACACAATGTTGTGCTATACCAAAAAAGGAGTGGTTTGGATGGAGGAATTAACATGGAAAGCAGTCTGTGCCTGTATTCCCAAGCGAAAACAGGATGCACAAAAGGGGGATTTTGGGCGGCTTTTGTGCATTACGGGGAGTCGGAATATGCCAGGGGCTTGCTTGATGTCTACTCAGGCAGCGTTGCGGGGCGGTGCAGGGCTTGTAACAGTGGCAACTGCACCGGAAAACGTTATGCGATTGGCAGCGTCGGCGCCGGAAGCAATGTGGCTCACAATGGAGACCGATGTACAGGGATTTTTACAGTTTGCCCCTAACATAGAGCGTTTGGCACCGCAGATCAGACGTGCTAATGGAATTTTGATTGGATGTGGCATGGGTGTGACAGAAGATACAAAAAAATTGGTGCAATGGGTGTTGAAAACTGCCGAATGTCCAGTGGTTGTGGATGCAGATGGTCTAAATTGCATGGTGGACTGCATAGATATAAGCAGACGGTCGGGGACAGACTGGATTTTGACACCGCACCCGGGGGAAATGGCACGTCTGGTTGGAAAAACGATACCAGAGATTCAGGAGAATCGG
>CASEVP010000116.1 GCA_949291345.1 uncultured Ruminococcus sp. | reverse complement strand
TCGGGTTTGTCAAGTGAACTTTCTGTGAACCTCGCCTCCCGGCTCCTCACTCTTCCTTATTCTCCCTTGCTCCCCTCTCCTGCGACAGCTTTATCATTATATCATACCTCTCCCACTTTTGTCAAGTACAAAAGTTCGATGTTTTTCAGTTCAATTTTATTTATTTTGCACATATTTTTCTATTATCTTTCTATTTCCTTTTTCCTCCTATTTTTAACCATAAATAACTTAATTTGTTTTACATTGATTTTATGATATATTTCCGAAAAGTTTATCAATACATCAAAAAAAACATTGCATCTTTTTATTGTATGTGGTATAATATTCATATAACAAATACAATTTGAGCACTGTCACTTTGCTCGTTTGTGTTGTAACAATCGCATCCGGTTGTGCAGGCTTTTCATCTTATATAATTGTTATATTGTTGGAGGTATTATGATGACGGAAATGGAATTGTATCAGCAGTGGCTTGACTTTGCTACGGAAGATGACGATTTACAAAAGGAATTACAGGAAATTGCTGGAGATAATGCTGCTATCAGTGATCGCTTTTATCGAGATCTTGAATTTGGTACGGGTGGCTTACGCGGCGTTATCGGAGCCGGTACTTATCGTATGAATATTTACACCGTTCGCCGTGCAACACAAGGACTTGCAAATTATGTTAACTCCACTTTTGAAAAGCCCAGTGTTGCGATTTCGTATGACAGTAGAATTAAATCTGACGTATTTGCAAGGGCAGCTGCTGAAGTTCTTGCTGCAAACAATATTCATGTTTATATCTACAAACAACTGATGCCTACCCCGATGTTGTCTTATGCAGTTCGTGCTCTTCATTGCAGTGCTGGTATTATGGTAACTGCAAGTCACAATCCGGCTAAATACAATGGCTATAAAGCATATGGAAGCGATGGATGTCAAATGACTATTGAGGCGGCCGATGCTGTTCTGGCACAAATTAATGCATTAGATATGTTTCATGATGTCAAGCACTCCGACTTTGATCAAGCATTAGAAAAAGGTATTATTTCTTACACACCACAATCTGTAATTGATGGTTATTATTCTGATGTTCTAAAGCAAAGCCTAAATCCGGATCTTTGTGAAAAGAGCGGATTAAAAATCGTATATACACCTCTTAATGGTACTGGCAATAAGCCCGTTCGACATATTCTTTCGCAAATTGGGATTAAAGATGTAACTGTTGTTCCTGAGCAAGAAAATCCGGATGGCAATTTTACAACTTGTCCATATCCAAATCCGGAAATTCGTGAAGCACTAAATTTGGGACTCGAACTCTGCAAAAAGGTAAAGCCGGATTTGCTACTTGCTACTGACCCTGATGCGGATAGAGTCGGCATTGCCGTTCCTGACGGCGATGACTATGCACTGTTCACTGGTAACGAAGTGGGAGCATTGCTCTTGGAATACATCTGCTCTCAGAGAACAGAAAAAGGGACAATGCCAAATAATCCAGTCTGCGTAAAGACAATCGTTACTACTGATATTTGCAATGCAATCGCAAAGGCATATGGTGTAAAGGTTATTGAAGTATTAACCGGATTTAAATTTATCGGTGAACAGATTGGCCTTCTAGAGGAAAAAGGTGAAGAGGATCGTTATATCTTTGGCTTCGAAGAAAGCTATGGCTACTTAGCCGGTTCGTATGTACGTGATAAGGATGCTGTTGTTGCTTCTATGCTAATCTGTGAGATGGCTGCATACTATCGTACAAAAGGCATTTCCATGATTGAAGCACGCAAGCAAATGTATAAGAAGTATGGAGTATATGTACACAGTCAGCATAGCTTTACTTTTGAAGGAGAAAGCGGCATGATCAAGATGCAAGAAATCATGACAAACCTCCGTGAAAATCATCCAACTGAAATTGATGGCTTAAAGGTTATACAGTTTGATGATTATCAAACAAGCATTTCAAAAGATCTGAAGACTGGTAAAACTTCTGATATCAATTTGCCCAAATCCAACGTTTTAGCTTTTATGTTGGAAAATAATGCAAAAGTTATTATTCGTCCTTCTGGTACAGAACCGAAGATTAAGGCATATTATACTGTTACTGCTGACACCAACGAAGAGGCTTCTATTAAGGAAAAATCCTTGGATGACGCCTTTAGTAAAATGATTCTTGCTTAACTATTAGATGCATATTCGATCCGAATCAACTTGATTCCCCAAACCCAAAAATCGAGTAAAACTGAACTAAATAAAAGGGGTTGCTGTACACCATCCTAGCGCAGCAACCCTATTTTTTTCCACCAATTGTTGGTGTTTTTTAAATAATTCTATTATATCACACCACAAAAACACTTTGGGTCTAGCTTATGAAATCTTAAAACGCCTTTTTATTTTTGAATTTCCACCTTTGTTTAATGGAAAAACAAAACTGACTCCGCATAAAAAACGAAGTCAGTATGCCATTTACAATTTAATATTCAAACAATAAAAAGCGTTTTTGTTTTGTTCGTACAATTTGGGGTACTGCAAAGAACGAAAAAATTTTTTATTCCTTTTTCATTTTTGATATTCCATTTTGTTCAACGATTCTTTCATGCTGTGTGCCAAAATAAAAAGAGATGACTGTCGTAAAAACGGTTGCAAATTGTTCTCCGCTAATCACCTCTCTGGATGCTAACACGGAAAAGGTAATTGCCAATATTAATGTTACAATACTTTTGACACACAGCAGTCTCTGCAATCGCTCTTTCATCTTCTTCCTCCCTCCCATCCTCATTCTATGTCATATTGATATTTTTTGTCTATATCATATACCAAAAGCCACTGTACCCCGCATACAGTGGCTTTTTACCTAAAGAGTATGACACAGCTGTGCAAAATTTCCCTCCTGCTGCAACTTTCTACAACTTTCTTGAGCATCTTCTTTGGTAGCAAACAAACCGAATACAGCTGAACCGCTTCCCGTCATCACGTTACAAAGTGCACCATATTTCTGCATCACCTGTTGAATTTGCATCACTTCGGGCAGAACAACAGCACTTTCAAATAGATTTCCACATAATGGAGCAATCTCTTCTGCAGTTGCATTTCCCTTTAATAATCGTCGACGCAATTTCAAAACTGGCGGATGAACCGGATTCTGCATCGTATCCACTTTTTGGTATGCCTCAGCCGTAGAAACTCCTGACTTTCCCTTTGCAATGACAATATGATCAGCAATAAATGGTGGCAAAAGCTCTAGTTTTTCCCCAATGCCTGATGCATACGCTGTCCCGCCATACAAAAAAAAGGGTACATCTGCACCTAATTCTAATGCAATTTGCAGCATCTTTTCTTCCGTCATACAAGCATGTGTCAATTTCTGCAATGCCTGAAGAACTGCCGCACCGTCCGTACTGCCGCCGCCCATACCTGCCTGCATTGGAATTCGTTTCTGAATATGAATTGCCACGCCTTCTGCCATCCTTGTTGCTTCCATGTATCGCTTGGCTGCCTTCCATGCAATATTGCTCGCATCACAAGGCACATCTGCATCATCGCATTCCAGCACAATTCCAGGTGAATTGGTCAGCGTAACCGTCACAGTATCAAAGATAGACACTGTCTGAAAAACCGTTTCCAACAAATGATACCCATCTGCTCTTTTTCCTACAATATCCAGTCCAAGATTGATCTTTGCCGGTGCATCCCGTATGATCATTCTCATATTCGTTCTCTCCTATGTCGGGAAACAAATCGTTCGATGCGGCTCAGTGCCTCCTGCAAATGTTTTAACGAATATGCATACGAAACTCGAACAAAGCCTTCTCCACTTTCTCCAAACGCATTGCCAGGAACAACTGCTACTTTTTCCTCCTGTAATAATTTCTCACAAAATTCTTCACTCGTCATTCCAGTAACTTGGATGCTAGGGAAAATATAAAATGCACCTTCTGGTTCGAAACATGACATGCCAATTCGATTGAATCCGTCGGTCAGCATACGGCGGCGCATATTATACTCGTCAACCATCTTCTGTACCTCTGTATCGCAATCCCGCATTGCCACAATTGCAGCATATTGGCTCAATGTTGGTGCACTCATAATAGCATATTGATGAATCTTCAACATCTGTTCTGCAATAGGCTTCGGTGCACAGGCGTATCCTAACCGCCAACCAGTCATGGCAAATGCTTTGGAAAATCCACTGACATATATCGTTCGTTCCCACATACCATCAATGGAAGCAAAAGAAACATGCTTGCGGCCATATGTCAACTCAGAATAAATTTCATCGGACAATACCAAAACATTTGTATCCCTTAGGACATCTGCAATCTCCTCCAGATCTTCTTTTGTCATAATGCCACCAGTAGGGTTGTTAGGATATGGCAGGATCAGTAACTTTGTCTTATCATTCATATGTTCCCGAAGTTCCTGTGCGGTAAGTTTGAACTTATTTTCAATTTTCGTGGAAATTGGAACCGCAATACCGTGCATCAATTCCACAATTGGTTTATAGCATACAAAAGAAGGCTCCACGATCAACACTTCATCTCCTGGATTCACTAATGCCCGAATTGCCAGATCAATTGCTTCAGATCCTCCAACTGTCACCATCACTTCGTGTTCCGCATCATATGTGATACCGTATTTTTTCTTTAAGTAGCGTCCAATCTCCCTGCGTAAATCTGCCATCCCCGAATTGGCTGTATAAACCATCCGTTTTTTTTCTAAACTATCTATCGCAGCCCTCCGCACTGCCCACGGTGTCTGAAAATCTGGTTCACCGACACCAAGACTAATTACATCTTTCATCAATGATGCTGCATCAAAAAACTTTCGAATCCCAGAAGGCTTCATTTCTTTTACTTTCTCTGAAAGAAGCGTGTCATACTGCAACACGATTTCTCTCCCCTTTCCATACGCTTTACTTACGGGAAATAATAACCCCGTTCATCTTTTTCTTCTCCTTCAATCACAATTCCCTTTTCCTTATATTTTTTTAGAACAAAATAGGTAGCAGTTGACAATACACCTGCCAGTGGTGCAAGACACTGTGACACAAACATAGAAATTTCTTTCACATTTTTTCCTTTTACTGTCACTGACAGATCATATGCACCGGCCATAAGTGAGATGCTTTCCACCTCATCATACTGCATGATTGTATGAGCAATTTCCTCATACCCGCAATCTCTTTGTGGCGTAACACGCAGTTCAATCACTGCCGTTACCATATCTGCATTTGCCAATTCATCATTGACAATTGCACTGTATCCTTTTATGACGCCCTCATTTTCCAATTCCTTTATCGTTTTCGCTACTTCCACCTCTTTTACGCCCAACATTACCGCCAGCTCTCCATTAGACAGCCGAGCGTTTTGCTGCAGAAGCTGTATTAGTTGTTCTTTCATTTCAAATCCTTCCCTTCTATTTGCAAAATATAATCAATGTATGGAATATCCGATATTTCGGATCCATTCATATGGATATGAAGACAGGTTCACGGCGTTTAAAATAACACAAGTATGAAAATCCTGCTTCCTTTGCAATTTTCAAACCTTCTTCAATCCCTTTTCCAATATCATCTTTGCGATGAGCATCAGATCCCAGTGTAAGAATCTTCCCACCCATATCATGATACATCTTGATGTACTCCATCGTTGGAAAAGGCTTTCCATACTTTTGCCGAAGCCCAGAAGTATTCAATTCTATACCGCACCCGTTTTCAATTACTGCATGCAGACAGCACCGAATTTGTTCCTCATACAAATGCAAATCCACAACAGCACCATATTCTCCTACAATATACCGAAGTGGATAGGTAATATGCCCTAGCACATCAAATTTTCCCCATTTACAAATGGCATACAACTGGGAAAAGTATGTTTCCAAAAGAAACGGGACATTTTCTGCATCATAATCTAAGCAGAAAAAATCTGGTTTTTCAAGCAATTCATGCAGTGAAGCAATCACAAAATCAAGTCGTCTGTCTCTCTGCACAATCTCCGACAACGAAAAATCTGCATTTGACTGACCCATTTCCATACCTGCAAGAAGTGTTACACCATTTAGTAACGCAAACTCCTTCGAGGCATTGATGTTCTCCATCGCCTGCTCCATTACCTGCATATGACAGAATACTTCCCATTCGTTACGTGGTTCCATACCATAATACCCTTGGCTGAAAAAGCGATTCATTTCCACATGTTCCGTCACTGCCAGTACTGGTATTCTCAACACACTGGCCTGCTGCACATGTTCTGCCACAATGCCAATTCCATCCGGAGAAATTCCGGTATGCGTATGACAATCCATTGGTATCATAAATGTCTTCCTTTCAAAAACAGGTAAAAATACAAAAAGCTTTCGCCCGCCGTATGGGACGAAAGCCTCCGTGTTACCACCCAACTTCAGAAATACCGGACAATACCGCTATTTCCCTCTACATTCTTTAACGCAGAACATACGTTTTGATTTCTCAAAATTGCTCCCGGAAAGCACCTGCATTTCAGCTGAAGTGATTTCACCATCCCACTCTCTCTGGACAGCCTACGCTACAGTCACACCGTTCATTGCAAACATCTATTACTTTTTTAGTATAACAAATTTTATCCAACTTGTCAATGCCTTTCACAAACGAAAATGTTATAAGGAGTCAACAAGTATAAGAATTGTTACATTATGGTTCCTAGCGAACATCATAAAAATTTACATAGCTTTACGTGTTTCAGCATCCGATTTTTCTAAACAAATCAAAATTTGTTATCGAACTCAAAAACCATACCGTTTTCTACAATTACTTTTCTTATTCAGTTATAGTCTTCATCATATTCATTCTCTCTACTTATGGTTTTTTATTCTATCAAAAAAATACTTATTACAATATTCAATAAACCCTTTGATGCCATGTCACCGCATATTAATACAAAGCTGTTTGATCGTGTGTAACAACGCATATTCTACCACAAAATCCTTTAAAGAGTCCTTATTTTTTTAAATAAAGTTTAGGAATATGATCGTAGTACAAAGAGTGGATACATGCAGTTAGTTCTTCAAATTCCTGTTTTTTGAACTTCACATCTGAACACAAGATCTCAAGCTCGGTATCGTCATAGAAAAGGTACCATCCTGTTGAGAAAAAACCGTTTCTAAGATAAAAATCACGGCGGCGCTGAAGCAAAATGTTATCACTGCACTTATCGTTAGGAGATTCTATTTCAACTACAAATTGGCTTTGTGGATAATATTTTTTTAATAAATAAAGAGCTTTACTTCCCATTCCTTTACAGCGATACTTGGCGGCTACCGCAAAGTATCCTATATACCGAATTTCACTATGTATTCTTACGGTAAAAAAACCTACAAGAACATTTTTATTATATATTCCAATAATGTCTAAATTTCCATTATCTGACGAATATAAATCATCAATTGATGTTCTCTGTTTCATTTGGAAAGCCTCATTATTAATTTCTTCTATTTTATGTTTATCTGGTGACGATGAACTTACTTTTCTTAAATACATACACTCTTCTGTTTTAATCCTCATTTTCACCAACGGAACCCATTTATCTTCAATCATCTTTTCATTACTAAGCTCAAATCCATTTTTCTGATAAAATGCAATTCCTCTTATATTGTATTCAAGCACCCAAAGCCATGTGGCATGTAATTTATTAACAGCATAATTCAGTAATTTCGCTCCTATACCCTGACTCTGAAACTGAGGCTCAACAAAAAGTTTTTCAATCTCATTACCGTTTATACACATAATCCCTTTAACAATACCATCATCATATACAAAAGTGTTTCTAAGCAATTTAGATTTCTTGCTGAATTTTGATGCTATATCAACAACATTTAGTTCACCAAAATAATATTGATCATTATAAAATAATGGATAAAAATTGATACGGTAATTTAAAACAATTATTTCAGCAATACGTGAAGCATCATTCTCCTTCGCCTGTCTAATGTAATTCATTAATATCTCCTTTAGATTTAAATTTTCAAGTAAAGATTGACCTTATATATGAAAGTTATTATAACATATTAGCAAAGAAAACGCAAATGGTTTGTAAAAAAGCAATGGAATAAATGAAATTTAAGTGTTTCAGAAAACTATTCATTGTTTTGCAATGAGAATGTTGTCTTTGCTAGTGTGACTTGAATGTAAGTCTTGATGAACTTTTTTGCTTTATTCAATACTCCTTATCTAATCTCTTGATGTTTATTGTCATAACTTAACTGCAATATATACTGCCATTTTGAATAATAACATTTCTATTAAATCCTAAACTCCAAAAATGCAATAAAATGAGGCTTACTTGATTTTTTTCTCTTTATGTGGTAAAATAAGAATATATTCTCACAAAAGGATGCACGAACTTTTCAATTTCCTTAGTGACAATTGAATCAATATTCCTCTTACAATCCAATAATAGCGGTAGATTGCGCAGTTTGCACGCCTTTTACAGAAAATGGGCGCATTTTTTTTAAACATACTCCCATCAAGTGGTTAATTTTAATCCTTATTGATCAGATCGAATTCAAATGAGATATAAAGAAAGGAAAAAACATGGCAAAAAAACAAACTTATGATAATGAAAGTATTGTTGTACTAAAAGGTCCAGACAAAGTTCGAAAACGTCCGGGCGTTATTTTTGGTTCTGACGGTCCAGACGGGTGTGCACATTCCATTTTTGAAGTCATATCCAACTCCATTGATGAGGCAAGGGCAGGCTATGGTAATAAGATTATTGTCACACGATATCTTGACCACTCTGTTGAAGTAGAAGACTTCGGGCGCGGCTGTCCCGTTGATTTCAATAAAAATGAAAATCGCTATAATTGGGAGTTGGTTTATTGTGAGTTATATGCCGGTGGCAAATATAATGCCAACGATGACAATTATGCCTATTCTTTAGGATTAAATGGATTGGGTCTATGCGCTACTCAGTTTGCTTCTTCTTATATGGATGTTGAAATAATTCGTGACGGATTTCAATATAATCTCCACTTTGAAAAAGGATATAATGTCGGTGGTCTACAGAAAAAGGCCACTCGAAAAAAACAAACAGGTACTAAAACCCGTTGGCTGCCTGATTTGGATGTTTTTACAGAAATTAATATTCCTGATGCCTATTTCTGTGACACCCTGCGCAGGCAAGCGGTTGTCAATCCTAATCTTCTTTTTTTATATCGAAAAGAAGAAGAGGATCATTCTTTTACAGAAAAACAATACCTGTACGAAAATGGCATTGCCGATTATGTACAGGAAATTGCCGGTGAAAATACATTAACATCTATCCAGAACTGGACCTGTCAGCGAGAAGGAAGGGATCGTGATGACAAACCACTTTATAAAGTAAAACTGGGAGTGGCTCTGACTTTTTCCAATCAGGTCCAAAGATTGGAATACTACCATAATTCCAGCTGGCTCGAGCATGGTGGTTCTCCCGACAAAGCAGTAAAACAAGCTTTTGTTTCTCAGATTGACAGCTATCTGCGGCAAAACAATAAATATCTTAAAAATGAATCTAAGCTTAAATTTGAGGATGTAGAAGCCAGTCTGATACTCATCTCTTCAAGCTTTTCTACAGAAACCAGTTATGAAAATCAAACCAAAAAGGCAATCACAAACAAATTCATCTATGAAGCTATGACAGATTTTCTAAAACATCAATTGGAAATTTACTTCATAGAAAATCCTGATGAAGCCGAAAAAATATGCACTCAGGTTTTAATTAACAAACGCAGCAGAGAAAACGCAGAAACCACAAGACTAAATATTAAGAAAAAATTGTCCGGAACCATTGATGTTACCAATATGATACCCAAATTTGTAGATTGCCGCAGTAAAGATCTATCCAAACGAGAACTTTATATCGTAGAAGGTGATTCAGCACTGGGTTCCGTTAAAATGGCCCGCGATGCCGAATTTCAAGCTGTTATTCCCGTTCGTGGTAAAATCTTAAACTGCCTAAAAGCGGATTACAACAAGATATTCAAAAATGACATTATCACAGATATTATGAAACTACTGGGATGCGGTGTAGAAACCAGCACCAAAGCTAACAAAGAGCTCTCTACCTTTCATTTAGATGGTCTGCGTTGGAACAAAATCATCATTTGTACGGATGCCGATGTAGACGGCTTTCAGATACGCACGCTGATCTTAACTATGCTCTACCGACTAACACCCACACTAATCCAGGAAGGATATGTGTACATTGCAGAGTCTCCGCTATTCGAAATTGTAACGAAAAAGCGCACATATTTTGCCTACACTGAAAAAGAAAAATCAGATATTTTGGCAAAAATCAAAGACGAGACCTATACCATACACCGTTCAAAAGGTCTGGGTGAAAACGAAGCGGACATGATGGCTCTTACTACAATGAATCCTCAAACAAGACGGTTAATCCGTGTCACTGCCGATGGTATAGAAGAAACTGCCGCAATGTTTGATATGCTGCTGGGAGACAATCTGCAGGGACGAAAAGACTTTATTGCTGAATTCGGCAATGATTATCTAGAATTGGCAGATATCTCCTAACGTTATTGAAGTTGGAAAGGATAAAAAATGGCTAGAAGAAAATCAACAAATCATTCTCAAAACTCTTCGGTTCCCGATGCCTATATCGCCGGTGCCGGTATTGTAGAGGAGGAAAAGATCACCTCCACATTAGAAAAAAACTATATGCCCTATGCAATGAGTGTAATTATTTCCAGAGCTCTACCGGAAATTGACGGCTTTAAACCTTCACATCGAAAACTCTTGTATACCATGTATAAAATGAATCTTCTAACAGGCGGACTGACAAAGTCTGCAAATGTAGTTGGACAAACCATGCGATTAAATCCACACGGAGACAGTGCAATTTATGAAACGATGGTACGTCTGGCAAGAGGGAATGAAGCACTGCTTCACCCTTATGTGCAGTCAAAAGGAAACTTTGGGAAAGCATATTCCCGTGACATGGCATACGCAGCATCCCGTTATACAGAGGTAAAACTAGAGCCCATCTGTCATGAACTGTTTCGAGATATTGACAAAGATACTGTAGATTTTGTTCCCAATTATGATAACACAACGCAGGAACCTACTCTTTTTCCTGCAACATTTCCAACAATTCTAGTTAACGCAAATGTGGGAATTGCCGTATCCATGGCAAGCAGTGTATGCCCTTTTAATTTAACTGAGGTGTGCGATACTGCAATCGCTCTTATTAAAAATTCCAATCACGATATTCTTTCCACCTTAAAAGGACCAGATTTTCCGGGTGGTGGATTTTTATTTTATGATGAATCTGAACTGCAGAAAATCTACAGCACTGGACGTGGCAGTGTAAAATTGCGTTCCAAATGGACATACAACAAGGAAGACAATTGTTTGGAGATTACCGAAATCCCATACAGCACAACCATTGAAGCGATCATTGATAAAATAGTAGAATGCATTAAACAAGGCAAACTACGAGAAGTTTCTTACGTACGTGATGAAACAGGTAAAAATGGTCTTAAAATCGCCATTGATCTAAAACGTGGTTCTGACCCGGAAAAAGTCATGCAAAAATTATTTCGGCTTACACCACTGCAAGACAACTATTCCTGTAATTTCAATATTTTGATCAGTGGTACGCCAAAAGTAATGGGAATTCGGGAAATCTTAGAGGAATGGACTGCATTCCGAATGGAATGTATCCGAAGAAGATTACATTTTGATCTCGAAAAGAAAAAAGAAAAATTGCATACACTTATGGGATTGCAAAAAATTTTACTTGATATTGACAAAGCCATTCGCATCATCCGCGAAACCGAGGCAGAAGTGGATGTTGTTCCAAATCTAATGATCGGTTTTGGTATTGATGAAAAACAGGCAGAATATGTGGCAGAAATCAAGCTGCGCTATTTAAATCGAGAATATCTCTTAAAACGAACACATGAAATTGATGATCTGCAATCAAGCATATCAGAAATACAAGAAACACTTGCTGAACCCAAAAAAATCAAAAAAATTATCATTGCAGAATTAAAAGAAACTGCCAAAAAATACGGACAGCCCCGAAAAACACTTTTCTATTATGCTTCGGATATTAAAGAAGAAGCTTCCGAAGATGACATTCCAGATTATCCAGTCCATCTATTCCTTTCTGAGAGTGGCTATTTTAAAAAGATTACCCCTGCATCACTGCGCATGAGCAATGAGCAAAAATTAAAAGAAGATGACCACATGCTCTGTCATCTGGAAACAACAAATCGTATTGAACTATTGTTTTTCACCAATCAGCAACAGGTATACAAAACCAAAGCCAGTGAGTTTACAGAAACAAAAGCAAGCGTACTAGGTGACTATGTACCTGCAAAACTCAATTTTTCAGAAGGTGAAATGGTAACACAGTTAACTGCCACATCAAATTATGACGGTGATATGCTATTCATTTTCTCCAATGGAAAAGTGGCACGAGTTCCATTGGCGGCATATGCCACCAAAACAAACCGTAAAAAATTACAGAACGCCTACAGTGCAAAGGTACCATTAATACAAATTCTGCACATACCAGATTCCAAAACAACTTGTTCTATCCTACTTCGAACAGATGGCAACCGTGCAATTGTCCTAGACGTTGCTCTGATTCCCCAAAAAACAACACGTGATACACAAGGCGTACAAGTAATCACTTTGAAAGGAAAACATCAAGTATCTGAAGCACGCCTTCTATCCGCAGAAGAAGCAGAAGAATTAAAAAAGTACCGCATCAAAACCATTCCTGCCATCGGCAGCATTGCCAAAGATTTGCCGGAAACCGGTCAAATGTCTCTGCTTTGATAAGTTTTTTCTTATTTTGATAGCTTATGCAAGTATTTTTAACTATATTGTTACAATATTTTATATGAATAACCGCCTCAATTGCACACAACTGCAACTAGGGCGGTTATTCATATTATTTATGATATAATTTTTTGAATATGTGACAAGTACAATTTTTGTATCTCCCGGTTTTCGCCCAGTCCTTCCATTCGAACCGTCACAGCATAACCCATTTTCTCTAACTGTGATTTCCAAGAAATTGGTGTATCTCCTGCCATATCATTTTGTGCATGGTCTCCTGCCACCAACATCATTGGCATCAATTCTACTTCTTGATAAGCCCCTTTTTGCAGCAATGCAATAATATTGTCAAAGGTAGGAAATCCCTCTATGGTACCGACAAAAACATTGCAATATCCCATCTGTTTCAACCAATAGTCAAATGCAGGATAGACAATATTAGCAAAATGAGCTGTACCATGCCCCATAAGCACATATGCCTTTTGCTCTGACTTGGTAATTTTTCTTTCCATAGCCAATGCGTGAATCACTGCTAGAAAATCTTCTGTATGCATCAACAATGGCTCTCCTGTTATAATTGCCTGAAAACAGTCTTGAAACCCCTGCACATCTTTACACATATCCTCGTATTCCTCTCCCGGTATAATATGAGTTGGTTGACAATAAATATGTGTATACCCCATTAAATATAATTTATTCAGCATTTCCGGTACAGAGACAATATCAATTCCTTCTCTTTTCAATTTTTGAATAATGATTTTGCTGGTAAATGCACGAAAAACCGGTATATCCGGATATGCTTTCTGCACAATTCTCTCTACCGCTCCAATTGTATTTTCCCTTGTTTCTGCATAACTCGTCCCAAAACTTACCATTATAATTGCAGGACGATAACTCAAACTCAACCCATATTTCTTTTCCAGTGCCTGTGCATGACGCAAGTATGCTCCTCGTCCTTCTGACATACAGATGGAAATAGATTGTTCCGATACCATCTCATTTAACAATTTCTTCCGTACATCAGCGTCTTCCAAAACTGCCTTCCAACGATGGCGCAATGCAATCAGACAATTACATACAATCTCATAGCGTTGTAGATTTGATTCAATTTCATCACAAATTGCCCGAGAAAGTGCCGGGACTACGCCTTCAGTCGCAACTGCAACGCAAATGTTTCCCCGTTTCCGATAGGCAGGAATTACAAAATCTGTTTCTATTTCACCATCGTTTACAGAACACACCCATTTTCCAGCCTCTTTTGCATCTCGAACAATGATATCATTTTGTTCCTTATCATTAGTTGCTGCAAAAATTAATTCATATTCTCTAATCACTTCCGGAGAATAAAAACCAGAAATATACGTAATCGGTTTTTCATTCCATACAGTTGGTTTAGACTCTGGGGCAATTACCGTAACATTCGCATTTTCATCCAGTAATGTTTTAACACGTCGTTTAGCTATTTTACCGGCACCAATAACTAGACACTTTTTCCCTTCCACACGTAAAAAAATTGGATACATGTTACACCTTTCTTTTGCTATTATTATTTGATATACATAAATTTCTCAAAATCAATTATCATTTAGAATACAACGTGCAATACCAGCGATATCTGCTTGACATGCTGTACGATAAATTGGAATACCGATTTCTTCAGCAGCACGTGTTGTCACTGCACCAATCGAAATCATTTTGACATGTGACCCCTTTTCCATTCCGTGAAGTTCCTCGAACGCTTTCACCGCAGATGCACTGGAAAAGATTACATAATCAGTATCTTTCAAAACCAATTTCAACAGTTCCTTCTTTCGATAATCCGTTTCTGTTCGGTATAACATTACCGTATCAAAATCTATTCCAGCTTGTTTTAGCATTTTTTGCAGAACCGTAGTGCCATTTTCTGCACGTATTAACAACAACTTATCAACTGTCGAAAGCTGTGGAATTAAAGCATCTGCCAAATATTTGCTTTCAAAACGCTCTGGTACACAATCGACAAAAATGCCTTTTTCAGCAAGTGATTCTGCCGTGCCCGAGCCAATCGCAGCAAATTTTAAATGTAATATTTTACGTAAATCAATTCCACACGATGTCAGTGCATCGAAAAAAAACTGCACACCATTGACACTTGTCAGTACAACCCATGTATATGCGCTCCATTGTATTTTTTTCAAACAATCCAGATGAATACATGTTGTTTTTATTAAGCTCAGTTCAACCGTATCTGCACCGTATTTGTTCAATTCATCTGCTAATTTTTTTGCATGAAGCGGTGTACCTGTCGCAACTATTTTTTTCCCAAACAATTTCCCATTTTCAAACCATTGGATTTTCTCACGTAACATTACTACATCACCAATGATTGTCATAGCCGGCGTATTCACTTGCTGTTTTCGCACTTCTTCAGCAATAGTTCCTAAAGTTGCAACAACTGTTTTCTGTTTTGACATTGTCCCCTGTTGAATAACAGCTGCCGGAAGATTCGGAGATTTTCCATTTGCAATTAACTCCTCTGTAATATATGGCAAATTCATTAGACTCATCAAAAAAACAAGTGTGCCGTCCAATCTTGCTATGCTTTCGTAATCCATATCCAATTGATTATTCAACTGTTTATGCCCAGTAAACACATGAAAGGCTGATGTACAGGAACGGTGTGTTACCGGAATACCAGCGTATGCAGGTGCTGCATAACACGAAGAGACACCTGGAACAACTTCAAATGGAATCTGATATTTTCGGAGTACAAGAGCCTCCTCGCCACCTCTGCCAAAGATAAACGGATCACCACCCTTTAACCGCACAACGTTTTTCCCTTTTTTTGCGAATTCAACCAACAAAAGATTTATTTCCTCTTGCTCCATAAAATGGCAACCTGCTTGTTTTCCAACATAAATCAACTGACAATCCGACCTTGCCATATTCAAAACAGACGGACATGCAAGTGCATCATATACAATCACATCAGCCTCTTTAATACAAGCGTTGCCTTTTTCTGTTATCAATCTCCCATCTCCTGGACCAGCACCAACCAGTACTACTTTTCCCATTTTCATCTATGTTTCTCCTATTTTCCATTTTTTTGTGCTTTTAAGCATTGCAGGAGTTCTCTTCTTGCGCCAGGTATCGTTGCCTCTGAAAAATCCACTTCGAATCCATCATCATTTTTGAGTACTTCCAAAAGGCGCGAAATCCATGGAAGCCGTAAATGATGTTCCCTGAGCATTGCAGGCTGTGCAAAAATTTCTTTGGGTGTTCCTTCTGCCGCTATTTTGCCATGATCCATTACATAAATATAATCTGCGCATAATGGTACCATATCAATATCATGTGTAGATAAAATGATGGTTGTATGCCACTGTTGGCAAACCTGCTTCAACAAGCGCATCAATTCACTAATTCCTGCCGGATCCAGTCCAGCAGTCGGTTCATCCAATATAATAATTTCTGGTTGCATTACCAATATGCCAGCAATAGAAACACGCTTTTTTTGTCCAAAACTCAGCGAATGGGTAGGTTTATCTTGCAGTGCGGTAATAGCCATTTGCTCCATCACATCACTAACACGACGGTGTACCTTTTCAAACGAAAGCCCCATATTTACCGCTCCAAAAGATATATCCTGATAAACAGACGCAGAAAACAGCTGATCATCCGGATTTTGGAACACGATCCCAACTTTTTCCCGCAGTTTTCGAAGAGATATTTTATCATACCGGATTTTTTCCCCATGCAGTAACACTTCACCTTTTTCCGGTTGTAATATACCATTGAGATGTAAGAACAGTGTGGATTTCCCTGCGCCGTTTGCTCCTAGAATTGCAGTCGTTTTTCCGGATTCAAATGACATATTCAGATTTTCAAGCGCATAGGTCTCATCATCATATCCAAATGTAAGATGTCTCACCTCTAAAATTGATTCCATTATCAGCCTCCTATGC
The DNA here is from genome assembly GCA_949291345.1 of uncultured Ruminococcus sp. GTDB lineage: Bacteria > Bacillota > Clostridia > Oscillospirales > Ruminococcaceae > Ruminococcus_C. The sequence continues at coordinate 13,516 of CASEVP010000116.1, read as the reverse complement.
GCCAAATATGACAAGCGACTGCAATTACCGTTATGCACAGGATATAAACAATCGATATCATTATCTGACTCGGTTTCGTAATATAGGATAATTGCAATGTTTTCAAATCACCTGTATATCCTCGGGATTCCATTGCCATGTACGTCCGCTCCGCTTGCTTATATGCTCGTATAAACAGATTAGCGATTAATTGTCCTGCGGAATAAAAACTTGTCTTGAGCGTTGCATACCCCAATCGGCATTCTTGTGCATTTCTAATTTGTGATGCAATCTCCAGCAAAACAAATATATAACGATATACCAACTCCATGATTTCTACCAGAAAACTGGGGAAATGCATCCGGCGCAGCGCGGTAAATAATTCTGTCATCGGTGTGGTGGTGGACAGAAAAAACATACAGCTTACTGCTGCAAAGCACCGTACAAACAATTCACTAAACTGAGAAAGGCTCCTCCCCGTAATGCCGATATACCAATCACCTATAGGAAAAGATACAAACATGGATTGCTCCGCATCTTTTGTAAACACGATCAACAACATGATACACCCTAACAGAATAAATGACAACGGAATTTTTAAAAGCCGTATCATTTGATGCCATCGCATTTTGCTAATAGCAATGATTGCAAACAGCATACAAAATAAAACAAGTGCACTGACTAGACATATTTTGAATACTAAACATACAATCAGACCATAACAAGAAATGATAATTTTCAAAAAAGGAGATGTCTGGCGTAATGCGGATGCATAAGCAATTTCATCTATCATGATTTTTCCACCATTGGTATGACTATGCGTATGCGAATGTGCACCCTTCATTTTCCCTGCCTCCTATTGCAAAGATACAGATGTTTCTGATTTACTTTTTTCAATTTCCGTATCATTTTCATCTTCTTTCTTTGTCTTTCTACTGATACGTCCCAAAACAAAACCACAAATTCCTGCACCAATTGCCGCTTGAACGCAGAACAACAACGATTCAATCTCTCCAGACGGTGGTTCCCAGAAAGACTCAAACCATGGCGTATATCCACCATTTATTTCTTCAATCAAACCAGATCCCGCATTATCTGTTCCGCCAAATTCTGTATTTCCCAGCAGTGCCAACGGAATCGTCACAATTAGTATCACACCAAACACCAATCCTAAATTTTTTAGCCAAAGCCGTCCTCGTTTAGGAACAGCAACAATAATACCGGACAATTCTCTCAGTTCTTTTGTACAATTTTTCTGAATTACACCATAGACGATTACTGTCAAGATTCCCTCAGCAACAGCGATTGGTAACTGTGTGGGTGCAAATACGGCAATAAATTTTCCAAAGGATATCCAGAAATTGTCTCCCGGATATGCTGCTGCCAATTGTACAGAAGTAAGAACATAAGTCGCCATATCACCGATTGTCGCTGACAAAAAAACTGCCAAACTGATAGGTGCCTTGCATCTCTTTAAAAATTGAAAAACACCAAATGAAACAAAAGGTCCGAAAATTGCCATGGAGAATGTGTTGGCACCTAAGGTTGTCAAGCCGCCGTGTGCCAGCAAAATCGCCTGAAACAGCAGTACAATAATACCAAGTATCGACATAATAGATGGGCCAAATAAAATAGCTCCAAGCCCCGTACCAGTCGGATGAGAACAACTTCCAGTCACTGACGGAATTTTCAACGAAGATATGATAAATACAAATGCCGCACACAAAGCGATCAACAATTTTACTTTTCCTTGATAAGCAATTTTATACTTTAATTTAACTGCACCGAACACCAAAAAGGGAATACACAATCCGCCCCAGGCAATACACCATCCAATGGGTAAATACCCTTCCATTATATGCATTGCAGATGCACCAAACATGCCATTTCCGCTCATATCCGATAGCAGCAGACATACAGCAAGTACAGATACCAAAATCTGACAAAAAATCAAGCTCTGATTTCTAGCTTTAAACGGACGATGGTTTCCAATCTTTAAATTATTATATTGTATCATTGATAGTCACTCCTCATTTTTTTCCAAATACAGATGCAAAATACAAATCGGCATCCGACAAAGTCTTATCAATTTCCCGCAGTGTATGCGCATTTGAAACGAACACTGCTTCAAACTGACTGGGTCCAAAATAATTTCCATTGTCTAACATAAAGTGAAAATAATCACGAAAAAGATCCGTATTGGCTGATTTTGCCAACGCATAATTCGTAACATGCTCTTTTGTAAAATAAAGGCAAGTCAAGGATCCTATTCCGTTAACTGTGCAAGGAACATGATAATGCTCTATAATTTCTTCCAATCCCGATCGCAAACGATGTGACAAAAAGCCAATGTGATGATATACTTCTGGATGGTGTTTTAAGTATCTCAATTGGTGCATTCCCGCACACATAGCAATCGGATTGCCACTTAGTGTGCCTGCCTGATATACTGATCCTAACGGAGAAACCATCTGCATAATATCTTTTTTGCCTCCATATGCACCTACCGGCATACCGCCTCCGATAATTTTTCCATATGTCACCAAATCCGGAATTACGTTAAAATAGCCAACAGCTCCATCGGCTTGCAGACGAAATCCAGTAATCACTTCATCAAAAATCAGCAATGCATGATACTGGCTGCATATCCTCCGAAGCCCCTGCAAAAACCCTTTTTGGGGTACTACAACGCCCATATTAGCTGCCACCGGTTCTACGATTACACATGCGATCTCATTGGGAAATTTCGAAAACAGGGCCTCCACGCTATCCAAATCATTATATACTGCAGACAATGTATCCGCAGTACATCCCTTTGGCACACCGCTTGAATCTGGGATACCAGCTGTCATCACACCCGAACCGGCCTTTACTAGCATTGCATCTGCATGTCCATGATAGCACCCTTCAAATTTAACAATTTTGTCTCTGCCGGTAAATCCCCTCGCTACCCGAATTGCACTCATTACAGCTTCCGTACCGGAATTGACCATACGAATCATTTCAACACAGGGCACCATTTGTGTAATTAGTTCAGCCATTTCCACTTCTAACGCTGTTGCTATCCCATAACTCAATCCATTTTCCAGCTGTTCTTTCACTGCTTTAATGACAAAATCAGGATTATGCCCCAGTATCATGGGACCCCATGAACCAATATAATCAATATACACATTTCCGTCTTCATCATATAGGTACTGCTCTTTTGCACGATGAATAAATCTAGGTATCCCGCCCACAGACTGAAATGCACGAACCGGTGAATTAACTCCCCCCGGCATCAATTCTCTTGCCCTTTCGTAAAGTGTCTCTGAATATATTGTTTTCATTGCTTTTATCCGATTCTCCCCTCTTGAATATATTTAGCAAGTTCCATTGCATAATAGGTGATTAATAGATCCGCACCAGCACGATACATACATACAGCAGATTCGCACACAAGCGCCGCTTCATCCACATAACCTGCCATACTAGCTGCTTTTATCATAGCGTATTCTCCACTGACACTATACAATGCCACCGGTTGATAAAACTGTTGTTTCAAGGACTGCAGCACATCCAAATATGCCATACCCGGCTTCACCATCAAAATATCAGCACCTTCTTGGAGATCCAACTTTGCTTCCAGCAATGCTTCTCTTCCATTATGTGGATCCATCTGATAACTCTTTCGATCACCAAACGCCGGAGCGGATCCAGCAGCAGTTCGAAATGGTCCATAAAATGCAGATGCGTATTTGGCGGAATATGACATGATAGGCACATTGGTATATTGATTTTTATCCAGAATTTCCCGAATCCTTCTTACTCTCCCATCCATCATGTCAGATGGCGCAACCATATCCGCACCAGCTTGCACATGGGATAGTGCGATTTTTGCAAGAACTTCTAACGTTTTATCATTATCCACATCTCGCCCGCACAAGATTCCGCAATGACCATGTGATGTGTATTCGCACATGCAAACATCGGTAATAATATACAATTGCGGATATCTTTTTTTGATGTAATGTACTGCTTTCTGTATGATTCCATTTGGATCCCATGCACTGCTCCCAATTTCATCTTTATGGTCAGGAATTCCAAATAACAAAATGCTTTTTACACCAGATTGCAGTACTTTTTCCAGTAATTCATCCACTCTGTCTAAACTCCAACGATATTGCCCGGGCATAGATTCGATCTCTTCACAAATATTTTCTCCTTCCTGCACAAACATCGGATAAATCAGTGTGTCTGCTGAAATCCTTGTTTCTCTTACCATACTGCGTAATTGTGCGCCATTTCTTAGTCGGCGTGGACGGTTTACTAATTTCATGTTTGTTACCAACCTCCCGTTTTTTTCTGCATTTGCGTATCAATATGTCTAAAACTTTTCACACTCGTTACGTACATCAAAATCAATTTGACTCCTGCAACAATTTCTGTGCCAACACATTAACAAGCTTTGATGCTTCCTCTTTTTTTCCGCTAACCCACTGTCTTTGAAGAACATTCCCTGCACCATAAAATCCATACAATGTCATCCAATCTCCTTGTATTTTTGCAAAACATCCAATAGGCGAAGAACAGTCTCCGCCAAGCTCTTTGGACAGCTGACGTTCCGTTTTTGCACATAATGCTGCTTCATCGTCATTTAATTGCCGCATCAATTCACAGTATGTACTTGTTTTCGTCTGTATTGCCATTATACCTTGTCCGGCTGCTGGTACCATTTCTTCAGGAGAAAAACGATAGAAAATTCTATCTTGCAGCCCCAGGCGTACAAGTCCTGCTTCTGCTAAAATCAATGCACCATACTTTCCCCCATCCAATTTTTTTAAGCGTGTCAAGACGTTCCCGCGAACAGGTTGAACCACAGCTTCAGGATGCAGCATTTGAAATTGCATTTTCCTTCTAGCACTTGCACAACCAACAGGCAAACGCTTATCCCATTTTTTGCATCCATTCGGCAAAACCAACACATCACTCGGTTTTTCTCGTCTAAAATATGCTGCAATTTGTAAATCAGAATTACCATCGACCGGCACGTCTTTTAGACTATGCACACAGATATCCACTTTTCCAGATTGGAGCGCATTATCCAGTTCCTTTAAAAAAAGACCTTTTCCACCAATCTGCTCCAGTGTCTTATCCAAAATCTGATCCCCTGTCGTTGTCATTGTCACTAATTCCAGATTAATCTCAGGCGATATTTGCTTAATTTTCGACATAACAATTTCACTCTGAATTATAGCCAATCGACTGGCTCGACTGCCGATTCGTATCACCGATTTTTCCATTGCCAACCCCTTTTCTCATTTTTTGACTGCTCTTGCTCTTTCTCCTATTTTATTGCAACAATTCCGAAGCAGTTCCGGACTGATATCCGATTTTATGCTTCCCATGATCATATCCACTGTTTTTCCTGTGACAAATCGAACGATCTCTTCCACTTCGCCCTCCCCTTGAAATTCTTTCATTGCCGTACTGTGCAGTAATCTTTCCGCTGTCAACCATTTCAGCTGCTGTATATACGGTACCGATTCCCGATAATTTCTCCACATTCGAAATGCATCCGCATACTGTTCAGCAATGCTTTGAAGCATTGCAACAGCTTCTTGGGTTGGGTGCATATTCTCACCAAAATCATCGATATTATACAAAGTGACACCGTTAATTGTTCCACAACCGCTTTCCACATCTCGAGGCATTGCTAAATCCAAAATCCATTTTGGCTTTTGGGTTAACTGGCAAATCTGTGATTCGGTTATGGTATAATGTGGGCTTTTCGTGGCACTGAATACAATATCTGCGCCGTCTATTTTTGAAAAACGTTCTTCATACGGTATAGGTTTCGTCCCAAACGGAACGATTGTTTCTCCATGATGGTATGTACGAAGTGTTACATACACTTCACATCCTTTCTGCACCAACAACTCCGCAGCAAGTCGCCCCATTTTTCCATTTCCAACCACAACGCTTTTTTTCCCAGAAAGCGAACCACATTCTTTTTCCAACAAGGCAATGGCACTATATGAGACCGACAATGGTACATGTGATACCACAACATTTGTCAATGCATACTTTCCAGCAGAGACTGCTATTCGAAACAAAGTATCTAATAAAGCATCGGTGCTATGCACAATACATCTGGCAAATTGTGCCGCATGTCCGACTTGTGTCACAATTTGTTCCTCATGCAGAATTTTTGAGTGTATCCCACATGCGACCTCCATAATGTGTTGTACCGCTTGGGACTCCTCTTGTACATACAAAGAAACATCCTCAATGGGGAAAAGCGCATATCGTTTTAGAACAGCATCAGCACGTGTTTCCTCAGGTTCTTCTATTGATAAGTATAATTCCGTTCGATTACATGTTGCCAACAGAACAGCACCATGAACATTATCTATCCGCATAATATCTGCAAGAATTTGTTTTATCTGCGTCACTGAAAAAGCAAATGCTTCTCTTTGTTCCACAGTTCCAGTACGAGCGTCTATCCCAGCCATGGATAAATGCATGTTAATCACACCTTTAATCAATCATTCTGTATTGCACTATTCTTTGTCAATATTATTGTGCAGTATTTTTTAATTCCACTCTTTTTTCGGTAAGTCACCAATTTCATTTATCCAAAACACAATTGGGCAATAAAAGTTTTCGAATTCGAAGAGGTTTTTTCTCTAAAACCTGACACCATATCGGCACACAATGCGGAATTTTCCAGTCAAAATAAGGCGTAGCGGATTCCTCACATTCTGACAGAATAGCCATCATCGTTCCACCATGCGCCACAACTGCCACCGTAGTTTCAATACAGCTTTGAAGCGCATGTTCCAAGCCTTTACAACATCTGTCAATAAAAGCATCTCTGGACTCTCCCTCTGGAAATGGCATTGTACCTGCACTGTCTATCCAAGTCTGATATGCCTCATCTCCATTAAGTTCCACATAATTTTTGCCTTCAAAAACTCCAAAATCACATTCCCGTAAAGATGACACCTCCACTTGTTTCACAGCTGGAAATAAAATTGCAGCAGTCTCAAGGCATCGCCGCATTGGACTGACCAATACACATTCTGGCTGCACACCATATTCATGCCAATGTGCAGCTTTTTGTTTGGCAATCTGTATGCCCTTCTCACAAAGCGGCTCATCTGTCCGGCTTCCAATATAGCGGTGTTCCAAATTTCCACTCGTATAACTGTGACGAATCAAAATAAGCTGCATAAAAATCGTCTCCTAACCAAAAAATCCCTGTGTTTCAATGACAAGAACACAAGGACTTTTTCTTAAATGTATACCAAAAGATGCCGTCTGCCGGATGAATCCATCAAACGTCATTGGTTAACACATAAATAGTACACTCTATTCTCGTAGAATCGTATGCAAACCGGTATCCCGACTTTGGATCATCATGCATCAGCACCTTCCCAGCAACATTCATCACCAGTGGCATTTTGCATCTGCACTCCTCGTATACGGTAGCGGAACTGTGCAGGATTCACACCTGACTTCCCTGACATTTGCTACGGACTATTTTTTATTAAAAACAAACAAATTGCCAACAATAATTGGCTTTACAATCTCGTGACGTGCCAACGGATAACTTAATACATCAACATTCAAAGTAAAATACAACGAAAACAAAAGATATGGATGTTTTTATTTATTTTCAAATTTGTAAAATTGCAAACATATTCAATACAAATCAATCCATTAAACAGTACACGATATTGTCATAATCGATTTTTTTACATTATACCATAATCCACCTTTTTTGACAAGTCTATTTTTCATTTTTTTATTTATTTAATTGAAAACTCACAACGAGATAGCTATACAATATCCAAAGGCAACATCAATTTTCATCTTCAATTATATTTCCAAATGACACTATCTCAAAATTCCACACCCCTTCTAGCTACAATACCTTTATCATAAGGATGTTTTCTCTTTACCATCTCTGTCACATAATCTGCTTTTTCTAAAAGTTTTTCACTAGGATCCCTTCCAGTAATGACCACCTCAAGTTCTTTTGGTTTTTGATTCAGAAATGACAACACAAAAGATTCTTCCAGAAATCCACAGCGAATACAAGATAAAAGCTCATCCATTACTAGCATCTGGTAGGCACCTGTTTGCACAATCTCAACAATTTCTAAAAACTGTTTGGTATACCACGTTTTTGCCTGTTGTTTTTCTAACGCATCCATTTGAAACGAAAATTTGACAAAAGGATATGTTTTCCAGAGCGTAATTTGCGGCAAACGTTCCAGTACGTACCTTTCACCAGAATTATCCCGCTTCATACACTGCATAATCAACACCTTCCCGCCGCATCCTGCACAGCGAAGTGCCAATCCCATCGATGCCGTTGTTTTTCCTTTACCTTCTCCATAATATATATGCATTAGTCCATACATTCTGATATTTCTCCTCCAAGCAGCACTTCTTGATTGGTACCATAAAAGATATCCGATCTGCCTGCTATTTTTTCAAAAAAACGTTCTATTCGATCCCAGTTTTGCTTTCCCTCAAATTCATAACTATGCCCCCAAATATAAAAAATCTGGGGTTCCTCTGGTTCTGCCTGCAGAAAAAGATCTGCAAGTGAAAACAATTCCGGATCGTCATGATGACATGTTGGACAAAATTCCAAAAGATTCTCCTGTATGGAAAAACAATAATTGCTTCTTGTGTTGCGTGCATACCGAATTCCCATTTTGCGAATCAATTTCAGCGTTTCTTTGTTATATGCTCCATACGCATATGCCATCCCCACAGGTACTTTTCCAAAAATTCTGGCATTTTCCCATGCATCACTTTGCAGTTCCTCCCGCTGCTCCTGTACTGAAAGAGTCGTCAAATTTTGATGATAACGCCCATGCACAGCAACTTCATGACCATCATACACATGATATTGTTCCTCCAGATTCAATCGATATACCGTTAATACATCGCGATAGCACCAGGTTCCTTTATTCCTGTTCAATCCTGTATTAACATTAAATGTACCCTTAAGCCCATATTTCCGAAACAGTTTCAACAGTTGTATATCCTGTTCATTACCATCATCATAGCTAAATGTTATCGCTTTTTTATATTGTTTACACCAATCCATATTCAAATCCAAACTCCTTTTTAATAATGGATGCCTCAAAACACGCAATATTGGATAATTGCACCATTTCCATTGACTTTTACTGTAATTCATGCTATAATGCAGAAAAAACATTGTAAGGCGACACCCTTTAAACCCATGCGCCCTCATTCTCGAAAGGAAGATGCTCTATGAAAATAAAACATCACTGGGGAATCTGCAGCACCGGAGCTATTGCTAACAAATTTGCTACAGCACTGCATTCTGTAGAAAATGCCATTTGTTATGCGGTCTCTTCCCGCACACAAGAAAAAGCAGATGCTTTTTGCACACAACATCAATTTATAAAAGCATATGGTGATTATCAGCAAATGCTTGCAGATCCCAAAGTGGATATTGTTTACATTGCAAGCCCCATGGCGTGTCACTACAATGACGCACTTGCAGCACTGAAGGCAGGCAAGCACGTTCTCTGTGAGAAAACAGTTACGATGTGCACAGATGACTGGATTCAGCTTACAAAAATTGCTAAGGAAAAACATCTTTTCTTAATGGAAGCCATGTGGATGAAATGCCGTCCTACTTTTCAACAGGCACTCTCTTGGGCAAAAGAAGGCAAAATCGGTACCGTAAAATTAGTCAAAGCTGACTTTTGCAACATTGTACCCTTTATTCCACAAAGCAGACTGTTCCGCTCTGATCTAGGTGGAGGTGCCCTGTTAGATCTAGGTGTCTATCCGTTTACCCTTGCAGAAGCATTTCTAGAAGGTGAAGTACAACATATCGATAGCACCGCCTATATTGGAGAAACTCTCGTGGACTATGACATGGGTGCATTAATCACATACCCAAATGGAACCGCGATACTTTCGGCAGGATTTAATACAACTTCTCCTAACACAGCAACTATCGTAGGAACAGATGGCAGAATTGAAATGGGATCCTGGTTTTTGAGTACTTGCGAAACCAAACTTTACGGAAAAAACGGTAGTCTAATTGCATCTTCTATCATTCCCGATCGCTGCAACGGCTATGAATACGAAATTGAGGAAGTACACCATTGCTTGGAAAATGGATTATTAGAAAGTGCGCTTGTTCCGCATGCAGGGACGACTGCCGTCATGCAACAAATTGATCTATGCCGCAAACAATGGGGCACCTTCTAACCGGTCGTATACATACTTTTTTAACCTATTATTATGAAAAACAAACACAAACCTATTGCACTAAATAGCCTGGTCAATCAATGGCTTGTCTGCGGTCTTTGATTATACACATACAAATTTATACACCATTTTTATATAAATTCACTCTAATAAATAAGATTTTATAAAAAAACGATACATGAAATTTCTCTTGCAAGATCTCATGTATCGTTTTTTCATATCATTGTCAATAAGACACCTAGGTATCTGCAAGTCACTGTAAATTACATTGTAGAAGCATCTCCATAATTGCTCTTGTACATCAATTATTTCAAGGAAAACTTCGTTTATGGGAACCATATTTGCTGTATCTGCTGTTTCCCCATTCCTATACCATATGCAATTTTACTCTGATATACCCCAAAAAGCCAAACAATATCGTGATCCGGTTTCAATCTATATTTTACCTTTACCACAAAAAAATTATTTTTCTCTTTGTGTGTTTGCCATTTTGATTCCAAACGATCAAATATTTAATAAGGTATTTTTTACAGCACTTTTGATAAAAATGCCTGTAAACGAGGATTTTCCGGATTCGCAAAAAAACGTTTTGGTTCATTTTCTTCTACAATTTTTCCGCCATCCATAAACATGACTCGTGATGCCACTTCACGGGCAAACCCCATTTCATGTGTAACCACAACCATAGTCATGCCATCATTCGCCAGTTCCTCCATTAACCCAAGTACTTCACCAACCATCTCCGGATCAAGTGCAGAAGTAGGCTCATCAAACAGCATCACATCCGGATTCATGGCAAGTGCTCTTGCTATGGCAATCCGTTGCTTTTGTCCGCCGGAAAGCTGATTGGGATACTGCTTTGCCTTATCAGACAAGCCAACTTTTTTCAACAATTCTGTTGCTTTCTCATCCGCTTCACACTGTGACATACGTTTTAATTTCACTGGTGCAAGCGTGATATTCTTTTGTATTGTCAAATGAGGAAATAGATAAAAATGCTGAAATACCATTCCCATCTTCTCTCGTACTTTATACAGTTCTTTGTCTGAAATGTTAGTCAGATCTTTGCCCTCAAAAACAATACTGCCAGATGTGGGAGTTTCCAAGCGATTCAGGCATCGCAGAAATGTACTCTTTCCCGATCCAGATGGACCAATGATAACTACTTTTTCTCCTTTTTTTATGGTGGTAGAGATGCCATTTAAAATATGTAATGTACCAAAAGACTTATGCAGTTCTTTAACCACGATCATGCTTTGCCAGTCTCCTCTCCAATCTTGTCACCAATGCGCTCAGAATCATCACCATGATCAAATAAATTAGCGCCACTGCAATCAGCGGCAAAAACGCCTCGTATGTCTGACTACGTATGATATCGCCACCTTTTGTCAGATCAGTTACCGCAATGTATCCTGCCACAGATGTTTCCTTCAACAAAACAATACACTCATTGGCAAGTGCAGGCAAAACATTCTTAAATGCCTGCGGCAAAATAATTGAAACCATCGTTTTAGGATAATTCAAGCCCAAACTAGCACCCGCTTCAAATTGTCCGCTATCGATCGCCATAATGCCGGAACGTACAATTTCAGCCACATATGCCGCAGAATTCAGACCGAACGCCAGTACCGCTACCACAGTTTTATCCACGTTTACAGATGCAAAAATAACAAAATAGATAATAAGCAGTTGTACCACAACCGGCGTTCCACGAATGACTGTCAAATAGACTTTAGCCAAAATATTTAACAGTTTCAATTTTCCCGTCTTATCATGAGTCGCACGCACAATCGCAATTAAAAAGCCCAGTAACATTCCTAGGATCACAGCAAAAAAAGTAATGATCAATGTTGTTTTAAGACCATCAGTTAAATACATCCATCGATCATCTTCAATGAATGTCGTCTGGATCTTATCGACAATCTCTTGAAAAAAATCCATCAGAATGCCCCCTTAATCCTTGCGGACAATAATCACCTGCGTAGTAGTAGCATATCCTTGGGTAAAAGAAACATTTTCTTCTCGATCAGGTGTCACTGTCATGCCCGCTACACCAACATCAGCTTTCCCTGATTGTACTGCTGCAATAATGGAATCAAATTCCATATTTTCCACTTCCAGTTTCATTCCCAGTCTATCACATACTGCCTGCATCATATCCACATCAATCCCCACTACTGCGCCTTCTTCCATGCTTTCATAAGGTGGAAATTCTGCATTAGTTGCCATAACCAACGTTCCATTATCGCGAGAGACACTCTCATCCGGCTCATATGATACTTTATCTGCATCATCACCAATCCAATGACCAACAATTTCATCCAATGTACCGTCATTTTTTAGTTCGGTCAGTGCATCATCCAACTTTTTCCCCAGGGCATCGTTTCCCTTCTTATAGGCAATAGCATATTCTTCCTCTACAAATGGTTCGTCCAAAATCTGCAATGCATCTTCATTTCTTTTAACAAATTCCTGTGCCGGCTGACTGTCAATAATTACAGCATCCAGTTTACCCTGCTTCAATGCCTGTACTGCATCTGCACCTTTATTATATGGTTCAACTGTGGCATCTTCAACTTCCTGCTCAGCGTATATGTACCCTGTAGTTCCCAATTGACCGCCAATGGTCTTTCCCTTTAAATCTGCAATACTGTGAACCGTATTTGCTGGCACATCTCCACAGGCCGTCAATACGCCTGCCGTTCCTGCCAAAAGCACCATTGCTGTTATCATAGAAATTGTTTTTTTCATACTTTCGTACTCCCTTTCTCTATTCAGCCGATTTCCGGCTGTAAAATCAAATACCATTATACTCGAAAACGTCAGAAAATGCAAGATGTTTTCGAGTATTTGTGTGATATTTTATTTTTTTATGTCAACTGTTGACAATTTATTTGTTTACAGGAAAATTTCAGTTGACAGAATTACAATATCCATGGTATAATAACAGTGTTTTTGCAGGAAAGTTGTTATCCGTGACAATGCCCTGCTAATTTCCGAAATGCTACGGTGCAGCAATGGCAATTTTATAAATGGGAAAGATTTAAAATCATTTAATATTCATTCTCATTTTAAGATACAATGAATATATGAAAAGGAGTTATACTTATGAAAAAAACATCACGTTACCGCATTTTAGCAGTTCTTGCTGCTACAGTATCCAGTTTTTCTCTGGCAGGGTGCAGCGATTCTTCTAGTCAAACTGCTGACGGCAAAACAAAGTTTATTGTTGGTTTTGATGCAGCGTTTCCACCATATGGCTATCAAAATGAAAACGGCGAAT
>CASEVP010000115.1 GCA_949291345.1 uncultured Ruminococcus sp. | reverse complement strand
AAAAACAATGCCATTATACAAAACAGTATACCGAAAGACATAGAATACAAATGCTGTCCAATAAAAAGCATCATAATAAACAGCAGCGTCATTATAATTTTAAAACGTGGATCCATACGGTGAACGACACTATTTCCAGGAAAAAATTGTCCGAATGTAATATCTTTCAGCATTATGCCGTTCCGTCCTTTCCGTGATAAAATGCCAAAATCTGCTGCTTTGCCTGTTCTACCGTAAATATGTCCTCTGACAATGGAATACCTTTTTGCCGCAGTGCCATACAAACTCTTGTGATCTGCGGAACAGCCAGTCCGATTTGCTGCAATTCAGCAGCACGGCGAAACACATTTGCAACCGTATCATAACAGAATACCTTACCTTGATTCATGACCAAAATCTTTTCAACATAACGCGCCACATCTTCCATGCTGTGAGAAACCAACAGAACAGTAGCACCTGTTTTTTCTCGATACAGGGCGATCTCCCTCAAAATCTCTTCTCTTCCAAGCGGATCAAGCCCCGCTGTTGGCTCGTCCAATATGAGAACCTCCGGATGCATTGCCATAACCCCAGCAATCGCCACCCGACGCTTTTGACCGCCTGATAACAAAAAAGGAGACTGTTTTAAGATATTTTTCGACAATCCCACTATTGAAGCAGTATCTTCTACCCTTGCTGCCACTTCTTCCTCTGAAAGGCCCATGTTTTTAGGACCGTATGCAATATCTTTTTCCACTGTCTCTTCAAATATCTGGGATTCGGGATATTGAAACACAAGCCCCACACGAAAACGAATTTGTCGTATACGTGACTTATCAGCCCAAATATCCATACCATCAAGCTTTACCATTCCAGAAATAGGTCTAAGTAAACCGTTCAAATGCTGCATCAACGTGGACTTTCCCGATCCAGTATGTCCAATAACGCCCACAAAAGTTCCGGCAGGAATTTCCAGATTTACATGATCAACTGCTATTTTTTCAAACGGAGTACCAATGCCATAACAGTAAGTCAATTGCTCTATCTGTATCGTTGCCATTTGTATACCTCATCTCAAGTCAGTTTCTGAAACAATGCTTCAATACAAGCATCTTCTGTAATAATATGTGAATCCAAATCCATTCCACATTTTTGCAATTCATACAACAGTTGCGTCACTTGAGGCACATCCAGCCCCAGCTTCTTCATTTGTTCCACATGCGAAAATACTTCTTCTGGCACATCATCCATTACAACCCTACCGTCATCCATGACAATGACACGGTCTGCCTGTGCTGCCTCTTCCATGAAATGCGTAATCAGAACGATTGTGATACCATATTTTTGATTCATTATGCGGATGGTTTTCATCACTTCACGACGTCCAACAGGATCCAACATTGCCGTAGGCTCATCTAACACGATACAGGATGGTCGCATTGCTATCACTCCCGCAATAGCAATTCGCTGTTTTTGTCCACCGGAAAGCTGACTCGGCGCATGAAGCCGGTAATCATACATACCGACTGCTTTTAATGCATCATCGACACGCTGACGAATTTCTTCCGGCGGCAAACCGAGATTTTCCGGACCAAATGCTACATCTTCCTCTACAATCGTTGCAACGATCTGATTATCCGGATTCTGAAAGACCATTCCTACATGCTGACGTACTTCATACAATTTTTCTTCATCCAAAGTATCGATACCATCAACATACATATGCCCACCTGTCGGCAAAAAAATAGCATTCATTTGCTTTGCCAATGTAGATTTGCCGCAGCCATTCTGCCCCAGAACTGCCACAAAAGTCCCAGGCTCAAATCTAAGTGAAAGATCTTTCAATATTTCTGGTGAAACAGCACATCCCACTTCATCGGTATAGTGAAACGACAGATGTTGTGCCTCAATACAACTTTCCATAGGCAATCCTCCCTTTTGTAAACACCATAACGCAGATTATCAACGTTTTTTGCCAATGACATGGTAATTGTATGGAAGTTTTTCTTTCTACTGAATATGGTCAAATTTGTAGTACATTACAGTTTACTACTATACTGCATACCCAATTTCTCATTTAAGAAATTTCACTACGTTTACATTTCATAGCGCAAAAATATCGTTATTTTTGACAACGCCCATCATTTCTGCCAGATTGCCGTCGAACCACAAGGCAAAACCATTCCGCTCTGTTCTACGGGCAATCCAATTTCATCCGCCGTTACATTGCCGCCAAACTTTGGCTTTAATACACTGCCAAGCAAATAGCCCATAACTGCCGGCGAAAGTCCGGTAGTATAACTATTAAGCAGAAAAAACAAAGGCATATTTGAAAGTACGCCGGCACATAACTGCACCAGATCATAAATATTTTCTTCTAACTTCCACACTTCACCGCCAGGCCCTCTGCCATAACTTGGGGGATCCATGATCACAGCATCGTATCGTCTGCCACGCCGAATCTCCCGTGCAACAAATTTTTCACAATCATCCACGATCCAACGCACAGGTTTATCCGTTAGGCACGATAGTGCTGCATTTTCCCTCGCCCACTGCACCATACCCTTTGAGGCATCCACATGACATACTGTCGCACCTGCTGCTGCACAGGCAAGTGTTGCGCCGCCAGTATAAGCAAACAAATTCAGCACTGAAATCGGTCTTTTTGCACCTTGAATATGCTGTGTCATCCAGTCCCAATTTACCGCCTGTTCGGGAAACAATCCCGTGTGTTTGAACCCTGTTGGTTGAATCTTAAACGTCAATCCCAACGGTTCATACGGCATTTTCCAAGAAACCGGCAGTTTTTTTGCAAAAGACCAGCTGCCGCCTCCCGATGACGATCGGCTATAATGACCATCTGCCCGATGCCAGAGCGGGTGCTTTTTCGGTGTCTTCCAGATCACCTGCGGATCTGGGCGAACAAGCGAAATTCCATTCCAAGTTTCTAATTTTTCCTGCTCTGATGTATCAAGGATTCGATACTGTTTCCATTGATTTGCTACTCTCAATTTGGACTGCTCCTATCTATTCTTGTTATATCATCACAATACGCAAGCCACGTTCTATTTTTCATGTTCTTGCAAATTCCTTGACCTGTTCCATGATTGCTTGTGCTGCACACTCAATCTGCTGTGCATCCTTGCCCTCAACCATTACACGTATCAGTGGTTCTGTACCGCTTTCTCTCACAAGAATTCTGCCATTTTCCCCTAGTTCATCCGAATATTTTTGAATTAACGCCGCAATTTCTGCATTTTCCTGCCAATGTCCTTTTTTTTGCGCTGGAATAGTGACATTATATAACACCTGAGGAAATGTCTCCATAATGCCTGCAAGATCACTCATCTTCTTGCCGGATTGCTTCAGTACCTCCATCAGCTTAATGCCGGACAACTCTCCGTCACCAGTCGTTGCCTCGTCAAGAAAAATGATATGACCACTTTGTTCACCGCCAATATTGTAACCTCCAGCAAGCATTTCTTCCAATACATAACGATCACCGACTTTTGTCGCCTTTGTAACAATTTGACTTCTCTTAGCAAAGTGAAAAAAACCCAGATTTGTCATTACCGTTACTACTGCTGTATTTTTCTTCAACTTTCCTTCTTGTTGCAGTGCTTTTGCACAAATGGCAATGATTTTGTCACCATCTACTAAATCTCCGTTTTCATCCACCGCTAAACAGCGATCGGCATCGCCGTCGAATGCAAGCCCAAGATCGCATTCATGCGTCCTAACATATTCCATTAATGTATCCATATGTGTGGAGCCGCAGCCCAAATTGATATTAGTACCGTCTGGCTCTGCACTAAGCATTGTTACATCAGCACCTAGTCGGGTAAACAATTCTTCTGCAGTTGCTGCCGCACTTCCGTTGGCACAGTCAAGTGCAACATGAATCCCACTGCAATCAGTATGTACACAGTTGACCAAATAAGAAATATAATCTTCCTTAGCACTCGCATAGTTTGATATTTTCCCTACATTAGTATGTGACTGCAATGTGATTTGTTCTGGATGATCTAGAATCAGTGCTTCAATCTCTTCTTCTACAGCATCTGGCAGCTTATAACCTGTAGAAGCAAATAGTTTGATGCCGTTGAATTCTACACTATTATGGGATGCCGAAATCATTACTCCGGCATCAGCCCCTTTTGTACGCACCAGATACGCCACTGCTGGTGTAGGTACAACTCCCAGTTGTACTGCCTCCGCCCCAACAGAGCATATTCCTGCACAAAGTGCCGCCTCTAGAATATCCGAAGAGATCCGAGTATCCTTTCCGATTAAAATCTTAGCACGATGCTTTGTTTCTCTGGTCAGCACTAGAGCTGCCGCTCTTCCAATCTGCATTGCCATTTCGCATGTTAATTCGGTGATTGCTACACCTCTTGCACCGTCTGTTCCAAATAATCTTCCCATATGCATTGTTCCTTTCACTTTCTATGAGACGTTATGTCTCTATGCAGTAAGAAATTTTATTGTTTTGCGATCAACAGACCACATTTTCAAATATTGCCATTTTGGCTCCTATGCATTTACAAACAACAAAGGTATCTCCTCATGACTGCTGTCAGTCTGCATTAGATAATGTCATCTGTCCGTCCAGTCCAGCATTCGACTGCGGCTCTGAATAACCCAGATGCCGATATGCCGCCACCGTTGCACAACGTCCTCTCGGCGTTCTCGCTAAAAAACCCAGCTGCATCAAATACGGCTCACATACATCTTCTAGAGTAACTGTTTCTTCTCCCAATGCAGATGCAAGTGTTTCCAGTCCTACGGGTCCACCGCCATATCCACGAATGATCATCTCCAGCATTCGCCGGTCATTACTATCCAGCCCCAACTCATCTATTTCAAGCCGATCTAACGCCATATGTGCAATTTCTCGTGTGATCTCACCGTTTCCGATCACATCCGCAAAATCACGCACCCTTTTTAATAAGCGATTTGCAATTCGGGGTGTCCCTCTTGCACGACCTGCGATTTCTGTTGCACCGTCAATCGTGCAAGGAATCTTTAAGATCATGGCACTGCGACGAACAATATCTGTCAGCTGTTCTGTAGTATACAATTCCAGTCGCAGAATAACACCAAATCTATCACGCAAAGGACTGGACAACTGTCCTGCCCTTGTGGTTGCTCCTACCAAGGTAAACGGATTTAGATCTACCCGCAGAGAACGTGCAGAAGGCCCTTTGCCCATAATAATATCAATGGCATGATCTTCCAGTGCTGGATACAAAATTTCTTCCACCTGCCGATTTAATCGATGAATTTCATCAATAAACAACACGTCATTCGGCTGCAAATTCGTTAAAATAGCTGCTAAATCCCCTGCTTTTTCAATTGCTGGTCCCGTTGTCACCCGCAAATTTACACCCATTTCATGAGCAATGATCGCAGAAAGAGTCGTTTTTACCAAACCGGGAGGACCGTACAGCAGCACAAGATCCAATGGATCACAACGCCGCTTTGCTGCTTCAATATAAATTGCCAAATTTTCTTTAACTTTATCCTGCCCAATATATTCTACGAGTGTCTGTGGCCGAAGAGTAACTTCAACGTCCCGATCTTCCTCTGCTTCTTGCGGAGAAACCATACGCCCCTCAAACTGCATATCACTTGTCTCGATCATTCCCAACCACTCCTTTTACATTGTATTCTAACATCACGAAATTTATTTTCGTTTTTTCCCAAATTCCTGTAATGTACGCCGGATCAGCTCGGATGAGGATAATCCAGCATCCATTTTTGCTAACACTGGTGCCACTTCACTTTGCGTATATCCCAATGTAACCAGTGCCTCCATTGCTTCTCCGACATTACTCGAAGCATCAGAAGTGTTTACAACAGCAGCAACATCTTCCTTTGCCAGTAAACCAATGGACTCACCGGCAATCTTATCTTTTAACTCCATCACAATTCGTTGTGCGGATTTCGCTCCAACACCCTTGCTCTTTGTCAATGTTTTGCTGTCTCCTGAAGCAACTGTCAAAAGAAATCGATCCGGCATCATATCCGACAATATTGCAAGTGCGACCTTAGGTCCGACTCCCGACACTGATATAAGAAGCTGAAAACACTGCAATTCCTGTTTCGTACAAAAGCCAAACAATTCTACGGCATCTTCACGCACCGATAAAGTTGTGTATAAAAACACTGTTTCGCCCACACTGCCCAACTGACTGAGTGTTGTAAAGGTAGTGCGGCAGGCATATCCAACCCCACCACATTCCACCACTGCCATTGCCGGTTCTTTTGCAATCAACTTTCCGCTAACACTATAGATCATACTGTATCTCCTGTCCTGACTTTTGTCTCTCGATATTGTATTCCTGTTGCACAATGACCATGACAAATTGCCAGTGCCAGTGCATCCGCCGCATCATCTGGCTTCGGAATTTTTGCCAGCTTCAAAATACGCTTTGTCATGTCCATCACTTGCTTTTTTTCCGCTTTCCCATAGCCCACAACAGCTTGTTTTACCTGCAAAGGCGTATATTCGTACAACGGTATGCCATGTTGTTCCGCACAAAGCACAATAACTCCTCTTGCCTGCGCAACATCAATCACTGTTTTTTGATTAGAAGTAAAATACAATCGTTCAATGGCCATACAATCAGGACGAAACCGGTTCAATAAATAATCCAAATCCTCATAAATCGCAGAAAGCCTAGAGGCAAATCTCGCACCGGCTTCAGTGGTAATTGCACCATATTCCAACGGCACAAAATCTGCCCCATGATAAGAAACCACACCAAATCCTACAATTGCATAGCCCGGGTCGATTCCCAAAATACGCATTTTTAATCTCCTCTCCATTTTTCAACTACTCAATAAACAAACACACTGCTTTTTCGACAAAGTATTAGGCGTATTCCGTCAACCACTGCAACCCGTGGCTTCAATTCATATTATCTTTAAAATTGCAATTACATTTTATTATATCATAAAACCGTTCCCTTTTTCAATAGCTATCCAAATATTTATCTTGATTTTTGGAAAAAAATTGTGTATAATGAAAATTAGATTACGTAACATCTATTATTAAACCCATAGAAAGGACTTTATCATGGAATTAAGTGAAATTCGCAGTAAAATTGATGCATTAGACCGTCATATGCAATCCCTTTTTGAAGAACGAATGCTTTTATGCCAAGAGGTTGCCAAGTACAAACAAGCACATCATATGCAAGTATTCCAAGCAGAACGAGAGCAACAAGTTCTAGATCGAGTGGAAGCAAATGCAAAAAAAGGATTAGAACTTGCTTCACGTACGTTCTTTGCAAATATGATGAGCATTAGTTCACAACTACAACAAAAAATGTTGGTAAACGCCGAAGATGCACCTATTTTTCACCAACCCCATATGAAAAATGCCATGCAAGTCGGATGTCAGGGCACAACAGGTGCAAATTCTGAAACTGCTACAAGGCTCTTTTTCCCTGGCAGAAAAGTACGCTTTTACTCAACATTTGAACAGGTTTTTGAAGCAGTAGAATCCGGCGAGTTGGAATATGGCGTACTACCAATCTACAACAGTACTTCCGGGACGGTAACACAAACGGTTGATTTAATGGGCAAGTACAGTTTTTTTATCACTGCAATGAACCAAGTGGAAGTTGCACATTGTCTGGCTGCATTGCCTGGAACTAAACTCGAAAATATTTCTATGGTATATTCGCATCCTCAAGCACTTTCCCAATGCAGTGATTTCTTAGATGCACGGCATCTTCCACATCATGAATTCAGCAACACTGCTACCGCAGCCCAGATGATTGCTGAAAGCCATAACACTACAATTGCGGCAATTTGTTCAGAAGATGCTGCAAAACTAAATCAATTGGAAATTTTGGCGTCCCGTATCTCAAATGTTGTTCCAAACTTTACCCAGTTTATCTGCATCACAAAAGATATGGAAGTTGCGGACGATGCCTCTATCATTTCTATTATGATGACATTATCCAACGAACCTGGTAGTCTAAGCCGTATTTTAAATAAATTTTTCCTCTATGGTCTGGATATGACCAAAATTGAAAGCCGTCCTATTCAGGACGGAAGTTTTGATGTTATATTTCACATTGATTTTAAAGGCAATCTTCGTGACCGTAGTATCGCCGCTTTTCTCAATGACCTTTGCAAAAGCTGTCGAGATTTCAAATTGCTTGGAAATGCTACTGTCATCGAATCATCCTGATCTTCTTCATAACATAGAACAATACAACCAAATACATTTTCAATACAAATACAAAAAAGTATACATAAAAATATTGTCAAAAATCATGACAAGTATTAAGTATACTTAAAACATAAAATTGTCTACCCGCAGTTTTGTCATAAAGAGAATATTTTATAAACAAGTGAAAGAAAAAAAGGAATATAAATATGGGAAATATGATTAAAGTTCAATCTCTAAAAAAATGCTACGGAAACATTGAGGCAATCAAGGGTATTTCATTTGAAGTTCAAAAAGGTTGTTTTCTTGCTTTTTTAGGTCCCAATGGCGCAGGAAAATCTACAAGCATAGACATTTTGTGCACCCTGTTAGAATGTGATGAAGGTGAAATTACTATTGATGGTCTAAAAATCGGAAAAGATGATAATGCCATTCGAAAGATCATTGGTATCGCTTTTCAGGATCATGTTCTTGATAGCATGCTTACTGTTAGAGAAAACCTTTTTTCAAGAGGCAGAATGTATGGAATTCCAAAAAATATTCTTAAGAATCGTATTCAAAGCATTTCTCAAATTACAGGGATTATAGAATTCATTGACCGAAAATACGGAAAACTTTCAGGCGGCCAAAAAAGAAGAGCAGATCTTGCACGTGCACTTATCAATGAACCCAAAATCCTGTTCTTAGATGAACCTACAACCGGACTTGATCCTGCAACAAGACAGGCAATCTGGGAAACAATCAGAAAAATGCAGATTGAAAAAAATATGACTGTATTTCTTACAACACATTATATGGAGGAAGCCGCTAATGCAGATAAGGTTATTATAATCAATAAGGGCAAAATTGTTGAAGAAGGTACACCCACACAGCTTAAAACAAAGTATACAAAAGATCATGTCATTTTATATGGAAATCTTAATGTTCTTGAAGCAGCTGTTAAGAAAGATGGTTATGATTATGAAATAAGACAGGACAAGATTTTTATAACCACATCATCCAAAAATCAAGCATTGGAAATTATTCAAAAGTACTACAATATGTCTAATGATTTCGAAGTGATTAAAGGTAACATGGATGATGTATTCTTAAACATTATTGAACAGGAGAAGATGAATGACTGAGTTAATAAAACGCAATATGAAAATTTATTATAGAGATAAAGCAACTGTCTTTTTTTCATTATTAACAGTAATTATTACGATTGCTCTGTATGTTTTATTTCTCGCAGAATTGCAAATCGATTCAATCCGGAGTGCGCTCAATGGATATGAAATTTCAGATAAAAATCTAAATTGGATTATAAATACTTGGATTACCGCAGGTCTGTTATCGATTATTCCTGTAACAAGTTCACTAGCAACATTAGCAGTTATTGTACAAGATAAAGAAAAAAAGATTATGATGGACTTCAAAAGTATGCCGATGAAGGGGTATAAATATCCTCTGGCAGCTATTATTTCAGCAACCATAATTGGAACATTAATGAGCATTATTGCATTTGCTGGATATACATTTTATATTTTTATGATAACATCTGAAATATTTACTTTTGATCAAATTGCTTTGTCAATTGCATTAATTTTTTTGACGGCATTATCGTCAAGTACACTTATGGGGTGGATTAGTACATTTTTTAAAACAAGTGCTGGATTCAGTGCATTAAATATCGTCGTTGCAACATTCATCGGTTTTTTAAACGTAGTTTATGTACCGTTTGGTATTTTACCAAGTTATATTCAGAAAATTGTAAAGTTTATTCCGACTGGACATATTGCTGTATTATTTAGAAATATTCTGATGAGAGATGCACTTGATGACTCTTTCGCATTTGCGCCACAAACTGCGCAAATAACTTATTGTAAAATGTATGCAGTTAACTTTTATAACGAAAATGACGAGATTTTCCCTCATAAACTCAGTTTTATTTTCATTATTGCATTAATCGTCGTCTCATTTATACTTTATACGATTTGCTTTAATCGTAAAGATAAAGAATACTAAAAAATAAATACAACAAATAAAATGAACCTTTCCAATATATGGATAGGTTCATTTTTTCAGGATTTTTTTTCGAATCTTCCCCATTTAATCAACTGCATTCGAAGTGCGAGCCCTGTCACAACAACCAAAAACAATCCACCACACCCAATCCATCCAATGACCACATTGCGTACATGATAGATATCCGAGTATGGTACTGTAGCAAGTACAATATAATCCCCACATGACTGATAGTGCAACATCTGGCGGTTTCCATTTTCATCAATAAAATCAAAATTACCTTTTTTCTTTTTCAAATCTGAAGACGTATTATATTCAGCTTTCATACCATTTTTGCTGCTGTCCGTACAACTAATATATTCCATTGTATCAGCATCTAAAATCGCAGTTGTTCCAGATGAATACAGCGGCATATCAATAGCAATATTTGCGGGATCCGCATCCTGTAAAATAGAAACGACAGAATCCGCTGAAAAGGTAATCTGCACCAGCCCTTTATTATTATACAAAGATGATGCTGAAATAATTGTTGGTGTATCGGATTCCAACAAAAACAGCACGTCCGTATACACATCATCGGAAAGATGCGAACGAAATTCATCACGTACCGTCGCACCTTCGCCGGAGGGATCTGTACTGGATACCACTTTGCCTTTATTATCAATTACGCTGATTCTATCCGCATTTACCGTAACACGCAATTCCTCTAATGTTCTGTCATCCTTAAGAAAAGACGCATCCTGCGACAGTAACAACGCAATTGTTCTTGTTTTTGCAGCATATTCTTCTTGAAACTCATCAAAAATCAAAGAATTAGAGTTTTCGTTTTTATCGAGATATGCTTCTACCACGCCTATATTGGCATCAATTTTAGCAATCACATCATTTACACTAACAACACCAACAGTATACCCTGCCGCACACCCCAGCACAACAACAGTCCCCAACATACATGCCAGCACCCAACGATATGTTTTCCAAAATCGTTTTCTCACTTTATCCGATCACACCTATCTTTTTTCTGTATTCCTACATGAAGAATCATTCTCATTCGATAGAAACATAATATTTAATACTATAGATACTACCAAACACCATCCAATTTTTTATGATATCGCTTCACATAGAACATACATAACATTATAGCACAAATATGTCATTTTGTCCAGTATTTTTTCTGTTTTTGTCAGAGCAAACGTATGAAAACTATATAGAAAAAATGCATTGTATTTTGGTTTGATAAAACATGAAAATCATTTTACCAGCTCATCATTGACAACAAAAATGGAAGTTATACCGATTATGGTGAAATTGAATTACGATATTCAGTTGGTGTAAGTTTAAAAGCCTTTTTGAAAGAATGTTTCCTTATACAAATACTGAAAATAAGATTTGCTCATAAATGATTTTTTAGCTAATGCATCTATTTTATAATCTTTATTGGGACTAGAATAGATTTCATTTCTGATTTTCAAAAGATAACTGAATTTTTCTCTATTAATTTTTGTTTCAGAATGCAAAGAAATCTGCAAATAAATTTGTTGACTTACTCTGAAAAACAACAGCTGCATGAAAAGTTGCATAATATCATTTTTATAAGGATTGTATGCATCATGAAATTCAAATGCAATTTTATGTATAATATCTGAAATGGAATATAACAATACAACTTTATTTAACGGAATTTGTAGAGCTTCTAAAAGTTTCAGTTCATCTTGATTAAGATCAAAAGTAATCCAATCATCAACGTATTCATTTCCAATAACTTGTATTGAATGATGGGCATCAGGTGTATACAATGCAAACGTTCCTTTTTCTATACGTTTTTCTTTACCATTTTCTGAAATAATAGCAGGGTTTTAAAAAGTACAATACGATACACCATACGTCCTTTAAATTCCAAAGGACGTACAACTTTGAAATTTTTTTGTGTTTATGATTACAGCTTACATAGTAAATTTCCATTTCTTTTTCTCCAAAATTAAAATTTCTATATAAGCAGTGCACTGAAGATAAAAACCAAAGAAAACAACACAGTGGATCAATACTCTTCCAGATTTTAAAAAAGGTTTTTGATTTTCCCATATTTGTTTTATCATTTCAATTTCTGTCATTTGGATTACTCCAAGTTCATGTACTTCATATCAATTTGCAGAAAAATTTAATTTTATGAAATACCACATGCCTATCCATACTTAGAAACCAATGGGCACTTGATTTTATTCCATTGTAGAATTTTTTTACCCGTTGACATCT
>CASEVP010000114.1 GCA_949291345.1 uncultured Ruminococcus sp. | reverse complement strand
GGCGGAAAATCTGGAGCGGGAGGTGCGTAGAAATGACAAAACGAGAAGAATTTATACAAATCTATCAGGAAAATATCACAAGACGAGGGGCAGATCGGTTGTTGGAATGGCTGGATTCCGATGCCAGTGATTTTTTTACAGCACCGTCTAGCACCCGTTATCATGGAGCATATGAAGGTGGTCTGGTTGAACATAGTGTCAATGTATATGAATGCCTGAAGGATTATTTGTCGAGACCCCGAACGCAGGAACTGTACAGAATGGAATATACACCGGAAACCATAGCAGTGACAGCACTTTTGCATGATATATGCAAAGTGAATTTTTATGCGGTAGATTATCGAAACGCTAAAAATGCGCAGGGTGTATGGGAACGGGTACCATATTATACGATACGAGATACACTGCCGTATGGACACGGCGAAAAGTCAGTATATATGATACAAGGTTTTATGAGACTGACCCGGGAAGAGACCTTTGCGATTCGATATCATATGGGCTTTTCTGGGAATGAAGATAAAAACAGTATAGGTAGAGCATTGGAGATGTTTCCGCTGGCTTTTGCAGTAAGCGTGGCAGATATGGAGGCAACGTATTATTTGGAAGGATCGGAAACATAAATGTACTTTGCATAATGCAAGAAGGACAAGGATCTGCTGTGGGCATAAGTAGGAGGAATTTGTCATGAATTGGTATGAAAACGCAGTCATGTATCACATTTATCCCTTAGGATTTTGCGGTGCACCCAAGTATAATGAGGGCGGAGAACCGGTAAATCGTCTGGAAAAGGTGCTGGAGTGGATTCCTCATCTGAAAGAAATGGGCGTAGACGCTGTCTATTTTGGACCGGTATTTGAGTCTGTGGAACACGGATATGATACGGTAGATTATCATGTCATTGATCGGCGTTTGGGCACAAATGCGATTTTTGCGCACATCTGTGATGAATTGCACAAAAACGGTATTCGTGTGATTTTGGATGGTGTTTTCAATCACGTAGGACGTGGATTTTGGGCATTCAAAGATGTACAGGAAAAGAGACAGGCTTCCGAATACTGTGATTGGTTTGCTGGTCTGAATTTCGGGGGACAGAGTCCCTGCGGCGATCCCTTTTGGTATGAGGGCTGGAACGGCCACTATAACCTGGTTAAACTCAACCTGCGCAACTGGCATGTGTGTGATTATCTCATTGATGCGGTGGGTATGTGGATGGATCAATTCCATATCGATGGCATTCGATTTGATGCGGCAGATTGTGTGGACTTTGACTTTTTCCGTCGGATTCACAAGTTCTGCAAGGAACGTAATCCTGAATTTTGGCTCATGGGTGAAATTATTCATGGAGACTATAAGCGCTGGGCAAATCCGGAAATGCTGGACAGTGTGACAAATTATGAGTGCTATAAGGGTATTTATTCTTCCCATAACGATAAAAATTATTTTGAAATTAACTACAGCATTAACCGTCAGTTCGGCAACGGCGGTATCTACCAAGGTATTGCGCTGTACAACTTTGTGGATAATCACGACGTTAACCGTCTTGCCAGCACATTGGCAGATCAGCGGTA
Organism: uncultured Ruminococcus sp.; assembly: GCA_949291345.1. Classification (GTDB taxonomy): domain Bacteria; phylum Bacillota; class Clostridia; order Oscillospirales; family Ruminococcaceae; genus Ruminococcus_C. The sequence continues at coordinate 16,538 of CASEVP010000114.1, read as the reverse complement.
TTTGCCGCTGTGTTATACGCTGCTGTATGCAATGCCGGGTATTCCTTCGATTTATTACGGCAGTGAATACGGTGTAATGGGACGTCACGAGAACAATTCCGATGATGGACTGCGTCCGTGTCTGTCGCTTGATGAACTCAATCGCAGCGGCAATTTGGATCTGTATCGTCATTTGGTCAAGCTAGGCAGAATTTATCATGCTTATCCGGCGCTGCGTACTGGGGGGTATCGTACTGTTGAAGTACGTAATCGTCAGTTGCTGTTTGCTAAGGAGCAGGATGGCAGAACAGTGTATGTAGCATTGAACCTCGAGGATTGTCCAAGCGAATTTCATTTTGGAGTGCAGGTTCCGCACCTTGTGGATGTGATCAGCGGACAGCCGGTGCAGGTAGAGAACGGCAATGCGCATTTGATGATGCATCCGTTTTCGCAGATGATATTGGTAGAAGATGACATTGTCAATCAAACGGAGACGATTCAAGAAGCGATTTTGATACCGGAGCCAACTAAGTTGGAAGTGGGTGCAAAGTATCGTGACAGCGCAGACGGTACTATATGTGAAATGCTGCAGATTTCGGTACGCCATGCAGAAACGCAGGAAGAATTGGTGGTATACCGTAAGATATCAGACGGCAGTATTTGGGCAATGCCTAAATCTATTTTTACAGGTACGGCACATGATAATCAGCCAAGATTTACTATGGTGACACAATAATTCAGATTCTTTTTTAGAGGATTGATTTTTGGTTTTGGGATCATCATCTCATTATTGGCCGTAGAGATATTTACGCATGTCCATGCGGGAAAATTTGCAAACAGGTGGCATGTGCAGAGTCGCAAAGCGTTTTTTTGCGAGGCTGGCCGAGGAACATTGCAGCGGTGGGCAAGCAGATGCCCCCGCTGTTTTTGTATGATTCTGCTGCGGAGTTATGTAGAAACGAATATGGAGAAAGGATAGGATATGGAACACCATACGTTACAGGGCGTGATTTTCGATCTAGACGGTACGCTTTTGGATTCTACCAGTGTTTGGTCACAAGTTGACAGAGATATTTTGCTCTACTATCAAAGGGAAGTACCTGATGATATTTCGGAGATCGTCAAGAAAATGTCTATTGAGGAGTCGTCACGATATTTTGTAGAGCAATTTGATTTACCCTGTACACCGGAACAGATTGCCAGGCAGGTTTCGGATATGGTAGCGGAAGCATACCATATGCATTTACCACTAAAGCCTCATGCGGAACAATTGCTGGACTGGCTGGATGAAAAGGGAATTGTTTATGGTGTGGCGACTGCTACCTATGGCGAATTGGCAAAGGCGGCACTGGAACGGCTGAAAATACGGGATAGAATGGCATTTTTTCTAACCGAGCAGGAGGTGGGTGCACCCAAAACACAGCCGCAAATTTTTCGTACAGCGGCGTCAAGACTGCATTTAGGAAAACGGCAAATTGCAGTGGCAGAGGATTCGCTTCATGCGGTGGAGACTGCTAAGGCGGCAGGATTTTTCACCGTGGGTGTATATGACATGGCAAGTGATAAAGATTGGGAAAAAATGCAGACGACGGCAACGGTACATGTGACAGATTTGCTGGAGATGCAGGAAATATTTTAGAGCATGTTTACATTCCAATAAATGTATATTACATTTTTGGGCGTAATTTCCGAGCATGCAAGCAAAGTAAAATCGACAGATATGTCTGGTAAGGTGCTGTTTTGCTGCAATGTGTACAGTAAGGCGGAGGAAGGCTTTATGGAATTTTTCATGGAAGATGGAGTGTTGGTGCATGCATTTGGTGCCGATGAGATGGTGCGTGTGCCGGACACGGTCAAAGAAATTGGTCCAGGTGCATTTGCGGAGAATTGTTATATTCGTCATGTGCGTGTGCCATCCAGTGTGAAGAAAATCCGTGCAGGTGCATTTACCGGATGCACAGAACTTTGTTCAGTAAGCATTACAGAGCCGATTGATCTATGGGAGAATGGAATTTTCCGAAATTGTCCGAATTTGATGCAGGTGCGAGTACGCAATCCGAAATTTGCTGTACGGATTCCCATCGATCAGAATCGGTTTCACGATGCTGTACTGGTGCAGCTTTGCTGTCTTTTGACAGACCAGGATATTCCTATGCGGGACGGTGTACTGCTAGGACGCATGCACGATGGTATGACAAAACTCGGGACAGCGGTGTACCTTTCCCTTTGCTGGAAAGAGGCAGAGTGCAGTCGTGCCTATTTGCGGATGCATGCAAAGGCATTTCAAAAATTCATGGCATATGGATGTGTACAGTTGGGGTGTGCTTGGAAGGAATAAAACAGAAAAATAGGAGAGGAGAATATCAGGAGGATGATGGCGTTTTCCATGGAACAAATTGCGGACGGACTGCAGGTATGTACGAGTCTGTCCCATCGGTTTGGAACAGATGCTGTGCTGCTGACCGCATTTTCCGCATATCGGCATAAGGACAAGGTTTGCGATCTGGGAACTGGCTGTGGTATCATTCCGTTGCTGATGCAGCGAGAGGCGCCTCCGGCAGAAATATATGGTGTGGATATCCAGCCGGAAGCCATTGCACAAATGGAGAAAGGCATAGAAGAAAGTGTAAAAATACAGTCCAAAATGTATCCGGTTTGTGCCGATCTGAAAGAACTTTGGGATGGCGCTCCACTGGGGAAAATAGATTTGGTGACATGTAATCCACCCTATAAGGCATATCGGGCTGGTCTGGAGAGTCAGCTTACTGCTCAGAAGATTGCACGTCATGAGATATTATGTAATATTTATGATGTGTGCGGGGCAGCAAAGAAATTGCTTCGGTTTGGGGGGCGGCTGTGTGTTTGTAACCGTCCGGAACGACTGGCAGATGTGATGGAGGCTATGCGGCAAAATGGCATTGAACCGAAACGGCTGCAGTTTGTGTCAAAATCTGCTGATGCATCGCCTTGGTTGTTTTTGTTGGAGGGCAGGAGCGGCGGAAAACCGTTTTTAAATGTGCTTCCTCTCCAAATCGTAGGGGAAGGTAATGTTGTGACAACAAGATTGCAAAGCGATGAGGAGGGAATGCTGTGAAAAGACACAATCCCATATTTCGACAGGCATTGTTGCTGGCAGTACCCATGATGGTACAGAACGGCATTACCAACATGGTAAGCCTAGTGGACAATGTCATGGTAGGCGGTTTAGGCACAGAGGCTATGACAGGCGTCTCAATCGCAGGCCAGTTGATATTTGTATTTAATTTGGCAATTTTTGGTGGTATTTCCGGACCGGGTATTTATGGTGCCCAGTATTACGGGCAAAAAAATATAGAAGGATTTCAGCATACGTTTCGAATCAAGCATTGGATCTGTCTGTTGTGTCTCATCGGTGGGTTAGCTGCATTTTTACTTGCAGACGATTTTTTGATCGGACTGTATCTTCACGGGGAAAGCGCAACTGTGGACAGAGATATGACGCTGTTGCTGTCGAAACAATACTTGCATATCATGCTTATTGGACTGCCGTTTTTTGTGATATCGCAGATCTATGCCAGCAGCCTGCGTGAGACAGGGCACAGCATTAGTCCTATGGTTGCTGGAGTGGTGTCAGTGTTTGTGGACGTTGTTTTGAACTATATGTTGATTTATGGCAATTTTGGAATGCCCAAACTTGGTGTATCCGGTGCTGCGATTGCTACAGTTATTTCCAGAGTGGTAGAAACACTTGTGGTGGTATTCTGGGCACAAAGTCATAAGAAAAAATATAGTTTCCTGCAAAAGGTATACTGTACGATGTATGTACCTAAGACAACTGCATTGCCTATGATAAAAAAAGGAATGCCTATTTTTTTCAATGAATTTCTGTGGGCAGGTGGTATTGCAGTACTGACGCAGTGTTATTCGATGCGGGGATTAGAGGTGGTGGCAGGACTAAATATTTCGAATGCCATCTGTAATTTGCTTAATGTGGTATTTGTTGCACTTGGTTCAGCGGTGGGTATCCTTATTGGACAGACACTTGGCGCATCGGCGTATCAGCGTGCCAAAAAGGATGCATTCAGCTTGATGTGGTTTACCGGTGCCATTAGTCTGGGTCTGGCGGTGCTGTTGATTGCCGTTTCCGGCGTATTTCCGAAATTTTATCACACAACAGAAGAGGTGCGTAGGTATGGGCAATGGTTTATCATTGTGACGGCATCATTCTTTCCAGTACAGGGTTTTTTAAATGCTCTGTATTTTACCCTGCGATCTGGTGGAAAGACCTTAATTACGTTTTTTTTCGATAGTGTATACACTTGGCTGTTGCCTGTCCCTGCGGCGTTCCTGCTGTGTAGGTTTACCGCAATACCGATCTTGGCAGTATATGCCATTTTGCAGGCAGCAGATTTAATAAAAGTTTTTGTGGGATATATACTCATACAAAAGGGGGTATGGATGAGTAATTTGGTGGAAAATGACAAAGGAAATCCAGAATGAAAAAGGAGATAGAGTCATGAGCGGAACATTATATATCATCGGTACGCCAATCGGAAATTTGGAGGATATTACAATGCGGCAGCTGCGCTTGCTGGGAGAAGTGGATTTTTTGGCGGCAGAGGATACTCGTGTGACGCGAAAGCTGCTGTCTCATTATGAGATACATACACCGGTGATGAGTTATCACGAGCATAGCGGACATACCGTTGCACAGGCGATTGCAGATCGAATTTTGGCAGGAGAAAGCTGCGGTATAGTCACTGACGCCGGCATGCCTTGTATTTCCGACCCAGGAGAACCGCTGGTACGGCTGTGCCATGATCAGGGGATTCCTATGGAAGTAGTGCCGGGGCCGTCAGCTTCCATTGCGGCGCTTGCAATCTCGGGGCAGCATACTGCGAGGTTTACATTTGAGGGGTTTTTACCGGTGAACAAGAACCAGCGTGCTGCCCATTTGGAGCAGTTGCAGGATGAATACCGGACAATGATCTTCTATGAAGCACCGCATAAATTGTGTCGGACACTGGCAGACATGGCAAAGGCGTTTGGGGGGGATAGGGCACTTTCTCTGTGTAGGGAACTGACTAAGCTGCATGAAGAAGTGCGAAAAACCACACTTTCAGAGGCGATCACATATTATGAAACGGTACCGCCGCGAGGCGAATTTGTGCTGGTCGTGGCAGGCGCAAAGCCAAAGGCGGAAGAACGTCCATCTCTGGAAGAAGCGGCAAAGCAGGTGCAGACATATGTTCGTGATGGTCAAAAGCTGACACAAGCATGTAAAGTTGTAGCGGCAGAAACCGGTTATCGTAAAAATGTGTTGTACGATGCGGCAAAGGCGTTGTCGGCACAATGAAGATAGAGCGTATTTATAATAAAATGGCTGTACAGCTCTTTTCGAGCGTAATTCGTACAGTGCGGCTTTAATGTATGAGGCATAGGCATAAAAGATAATATAAACGTACGTTTTTATTTTAAAAGATGCGTTTGGGAATGGTATAAAAATATTGGATAAAAAACGGGGCATGGTCACATCCATGTCCCGTTTTTTGAAAATTATGCGATTGCGACTGCAGCTTATCTTTCGCAGTCACTGGCATCCTTGGCGCTGTTCTTTTTGTTTTTGCAGTTCTGCGGCTGGTTGGACTTGTTGCTCTGCTGCGGCTGATGTGGCTGACAGCTTTGGCTCTGCTGGTGATTTTGGCTCTTGTTGGAATTCTGATTGGACATGATTTTCTCCATTTCTCCGCACTGGTGCATCCATTTATGTTGCTTTGGTGCGGGCAAAGTGTTGAAAAAATTGGATGCACAGACAGCATTTTTCAAATTGGCTGTCTGTATTTACTATGCCCGAAATTTTTCAGCCTATACAGCAGAGAAGCCGAAAAATTCCAGAAACGGCTGCGCATAGTATAATGCCAATCAACGTGGGAATGAAAAAAGCGGCAATTGTCCAGCGTAAGCTTTTCGTTTCTTTGTATATGGTGAGGCAGGTTGTGGAGCAGGGAAAGTGAAACAAAATCATCAGCAGCATGCATAATGCAGTGATTTGCGTCCAGCCGTTCTGAGTGAGTACAGTTTGAATTTGTGTCAAATTTTCCATTTCTATTAGTGTGTTGCCGGCGGTGTACTGCATCAAGGCAATGGGCAGGACGATCTCGTTGGCGGGGAATCCTAGAAGAAAAGCAAGCACAATTGTACCATCCAATCCAATCCATTTGCCGAACGGTTCCAGCGCATTAGCGCATAGGGTAAGTAAACTTTGCCCGTCAATGGTGCAGTTGGCAAAAATCCAGATAATGGCACCGGCGGGTGCAGCTACGCAGCAGGCTCTGCCTAGAACAAAGATGGTGCGGTCAAAGAGGGAACGAACGAGTACTCTCCCGATCTGCGGTTTGCGGTAGGGCGGCAGTTCTAATGTAAATGAGGAGGGTACGCCGCGTAGTACAGTGTGGGAGAGAAGGCGAGAGATGCCAAATGTGGTGAAAATACCTAGAAGAATCAGCAAAAGTAATATAACAGCAGAAGAAATGGTACGGCATATGCCGGAACCTACAGCAAAAAATAGGGTAATACAAGTGATCATGGTAGGGAATCTGCCATTGCATGGGACAAAATTGTTTGTGAGAATGGCAATCAGTCGTTCACGTGGAGAATCGATGATGCGGCAACCGGTGACACCGGCAGCATTACAGCCAAACCCCATACACATGGTGAGACTTTGTTTTCCGCAGGCACAGGCTTTTTGAAAGCGTTTGTCCAGGTTAAACGCTACACGGGGAAGATAGCCAAAGTCTTCCAGCAGCGTAAACAAAGGAAAGAAGATTGCCATGGGTGGAAGCATAACGGAGATTACGCAGGTAAGTACTGTATAGATGCCATCAATTAGAAGTCCATAGAGCCACTGTGGGGTTTGAATGGTTTCCAAAAGCCAAGAGATTCCTACTTGTAATTTGGCAAATCCAGTGGCAAGCCATGTAGAGGGGTAATTGGCACCTACGATGGTGATCCATAAGATAATGCCCAGCAGCAGCAGCATGATGGGTGTGCCCCATTTTCCTGTGAGAATTTTGTCTATTTTTCGGTCTCTTGCGGCGGGAGCTGCGGGTAGTGTTACAGTTTGCTTGGATATAGATTCACTCTCCTGTACTATGGCAGTGATTACTGCGTCTGCAAAGTCCTCCGGAGATTGGATGCTGCTTGCCTGTTTCAGTGCATCGGCAAGAGGTGGCTCAGAAGGGGAGAGGGAAAGATATTGTGCGATCTGATTGTGAAGTTCCGGTTCTGGTTCCAGTAGTCGCATTGCCACCCATCGGGGAGAAAGTCCGTGAAGTTCCGACGGTAAGACATCCAATATTGGTGAAAGCGCTGTTTCGGAACGCTCAGGCAGAGTGACTGTATAGAGGGTTTGTTCTGGATCTGGTTCACAATCTAATAAATCTGCCAGCTTTTCCCGCAGCGTAGTAAGTCCTCGTCCGCTGCGTGCGGCGGCGGCTATCACTGGAATTTGTAATCTGGATTCAAGTGCATTCAGATCAATGGAAATGCCACGTTTTTCTGCTTCGTCAATGAGATTTACGCAGAGGAGTACTTTTGGAGTGGTTTCCATGACTTGAAACAGCAGTGTCAGTCCGCGTTCCAAACAAGTGGCATCGCAGACGACAATGGCGGCATCTGGGTGACCAAAACAGAGAAAATCTCTGGCAACGGCTTCTTCAGCAGAGCGCGCACGGAGCGAATAGGTCCCCGGTAGATCTACGATAGTCACGGAACGTACGCCGCATTCGGTTACACCAATGGCACTGGAAACGGTTTTGCCTGCCCAGTTTCCGGTGTGCTGATGCATGCCGGTGAGGGCGTTGAATACAGTGGATTTCCCTACATTTGGCATACCTGCAAGGGCAACTACGGGATTTTCTGTGCAGCAGTCCGGCAAGAGGGGAGAGACGGCGGTTATTTTCATGGCATCATACCCTTTCTGCAATCAATCTGTCAATCGTGCTTTGTGTATCAATGCCTAAGTCTATGCGGAATCTTGCTGCCATATGCCGAAAATCGCCAGCGGTATCGCTCTTTTGTACCGCTGGCGATTGAGATTATTCACTTTTTTCCATTGAAGATTCTATTGGTTCTGTGTTGCTGTCACTGTAGATCACTACAGCTTGTTGATAGATGAGATTATAACATTGCTCAAAGAGATCCATATCATATTCGGTTCGTCCTTTTAGTGGGTCGCAGACAATTACTGTATTGGTGTCTAGATTGTAGCCGGTTAGAAGCACGCAGTGCTCGTTAATGAGAAAAACGGCATCTTTTCCATCGTCAGTTGTCCAATAATATCGTTCTTCTACATTGGTGGTCATGTCGATGGTTGCCCAAGTGATGACGGGGATGCCGTTTGCTACTTCATTGAGTAGCGTTTTGAGAGAACAACCGGTGAGATTTTTGACATGCTCTATGCCCTTTTGTGACGCCAAATAGTTATTTGCGGTCTCGACAATGACCGGCGCATAACAGCCCCATGCGGTGGCATCATAGGGAGATCCAATGAATGCTTCACCAAAAGTGGCTTCATACGGGTCAGCTTTTATTAGATACTTGTCTGTCAGGGTAATCTTATCTACCGGATAGCCGGCATAGTTGAGTGCCATGGTCAGTGCAGTGACTTCACAGCCCGTAGGAAGTTCGGGGTTTTGCAGAACAGGAGTAACTTGCAGTTCGCAGCTGTTGACGGGTAATGTCTGTGGCTCTTCCGGAAGGTCTGTTTCAACCATATCTGGAAACGATCCGCTGTATAATACACCTGGAATTTGCGAATTATTAGTGACATGAGAAGAATCATTGGAAGAGTCTGATTGTACAATGTCGGTACCAGCAGGGATTGCGGCATCTTCTACAATTTTTTCTTGTTTTGTACAACGGACAGTGCAGGCAATGATTAGTATCAGAATTAACAGCAGTGCCAATGCAGCACGGCGTCTTCGTTTGCCGAGTTGCTTTTTTGAAACTTTTGCCATAAAAATCGATGCTCCTCAGGATTCATGTTGGTGTGCAGCACTTTTTGATGGAATCATGCGTCTTCGAAAATCTGATTCTCCTTGCCCAATGATGGGACGAGCTAGCTGATAGATATCGGTCGACTGTGATTCCAGCGCAGCACAGCGGCCTGCTTCTTTACTGGTCTGTGCAAGCTCTGCCAGTGAATGGGAAAATGGCAGGAGACGTTTGGATTTGGAATCTCGCAAAATTTCTCTGCCCATGTCGTTAAACGCAAGAATACGACCGTACGGCGGATATGTTTGGATATCCTTCATGCGGATGTCCAGCAGTATATGCAGGAGAATTCGGCGCAGTCTCGCCATGGGATATCGTCTGGTACGAATGGCACCAAGCAGTTCTTCTAAAGAGGCAGATCGTTTTGCTTTATACAATCGAAATTCCAATCCCTGACCGATTTCTGCGATGTCCCGCAGTTCATCGGGATCGGTGGTGCGCAGTTTGTAAAGAATAAGCCGTTCAAGATACTGCATGGAGGCAATATGTCCCATGTTTCTTGCCTCTTTGAGTGCCTGCCATGAGAATGCGGGCATCATATGTCGGCAGTCACCGCCTTCGCTAAAAAATTGCCGAATATATGTAGCACTTGCAGAACCGTCTGCCGCCTGCTGTGTGGCGTTATGACCGGCACCATGACGACGAATGGTTATGGGTGTGAGGTGGCTGTGCAGTTCTTCGATAGCGTTGAGATAGGCGATTGCCAAGGTGTTGTTGGGATGACGCAGTACAGCTGCAGTTTCTTCCCCGTAGAGCTGCCGCACCATCTGTGAGAGCACTTCGGGATAAGAATAGCCGGAGCGCAGAAAGTCTTCCATAACATCAGCATAGTCGGATTTGCAGACACGACAGGCACGGGCCGCCTGCGAGATTAGACGAATGTCACCTGATTCGCTGCCGAAGGAAATTTCCTGTACATTGCCCAGAGCTGTTAGAATGGCGACGCCGCCCATAGCGAAATTTTCGGCAGGGGCGAGGGCGTAGGGAACCGGTAGTTCGATTACAAGGTCTGCACCGCCTTCGATGGCAAGACGTGCACGGGTAAACTTATCAAGAATGGCAGCGTCGCCCCGCTGGACAAAGTTGCCGCTCATCACAGCGACAATGCCGTCGGCACCTGCATGGCGTACCTGCTGAAGATGATAGAGGTGGCCGTTGTGCAGAGGGTTGTATTCACAGATGATACCGCTAATTTTCATGGTAAATCCTCCAAAAATCATACGAAAAATAATGGGTTTACCGCCCAAAAGATGGAATTTCGGGAAACCTCTTGCATTTTTTTCAAAAAAGCTTATAATTATATATGGATGGGTGCAAAAAAGCTGCGTCCATAAATATCACGAAACGGTGTGGTACGATGTGACGCATACACCGTGATAAGAAAAGGAGAAGAAAAATCTATGATTATTCTTGTTGTCAATGCAGGTAGCTCCTCACTGAAGTATCAGCTCATCGACATGCAGGACGAGTCTGTTATTGCGAAGGGCAACTGTGATCGGATTGGCATCGATGGACATCTCAGTCACAAGACTGCTGCTGGTGTTTCCGTAGAAGAAGATTGTCCGTTCCCAACCCATAAGGAAGCGTTTGAGCGTTTGGTAAAGGCACTGACCGAAGGAGAAGGTGCAGTGATTTCCAGCATGGATGCAATTTCCGCAGTCGGTCATCGTGTTGTGCAGGGAGCTGAAGTGTTTACAAAGACAACAATGGTTACGGATGAAGTGATCCAGAAGATTGACGACCTGAAGGAACTGGCACCGGTACATAACCATGGTCATGCGCTGGCACTTTGGGCATGTCAGAAGATCATGCCGAATGTACCGCAGGTAGTGGTATTTGATACAGCATTCCATCAGACCATTCCGCAGAAGGCATATATGTATGGATTCCCCTACGAAGACTATGAGAAATATCATGTGCGTAAGTACGGTTTCCACGGTACATCACATCGTTTTGTCACCGCAAGATTGGCAGAAGTCATGGGCAGAGATTTAAAGGATATGAAGGTAGTTTCTTGTCATCTGGGCAATGGATCTTCAATCACTGCTGTACAGAACGGACAGTCTGTAGACACTACCATGGGTTTCACTCCGCTGGACGGCGTCTTAATGGGCACACGTTGCGGTGCGGTGGATCCTTCTGCAGTTACCTATGTGGCAAGCAAGCATAATTTTACGGAAGCGGAGATGGATACTTACATGAATAAGAAGTCTGGTATGCTCGGCATTTCAGGCAAATCTTCCGACTTCCGGGATATCACAGCAGCATCGGAATCGGGAGATATGCGTGCAAAGCTGGCGAAGGACATCCTCGTGTATGATATCAAGAAGGACATTGGTGCATATGCCGCAGCAATGAACGGATTGGATGCAGTCATTTTTACAGGTGGTATCGGTGAAAATGCGCCCAACTGCCGCGAAGAAGTCTGCGAAAACATGGAATTTTTAGGCATCAAGATCGATAAGCAGGCCAACGACTTCAAGGGTGAATTGCGGAAAATTTCCACACCAGATTCAAAAGTAGAAGTCTGGGTGATCCCGACCAATGAAGAACTGCTGATCGCAAGAGATACATTGAAAATGATCCAGAAATAAGACAAAACGGTTAAATCTGTTTTGCCTTTGTACGGTATTGCCGTAAACATATGATTCGTTTTGTAAAGGGGGCGAAGTCTTTTTTGAGAGGCTTCGCTTTTTCCATTTTACCGGTTCTATTTCCGGTTTTTAGAAAGGATGAAGATTGATGACAAAGAAAGGTGTAACACAATTTTCCGAAACAGGAGCAATTCCAACACTGATGGAACAAGCACTGGAGGTACGGGAGCATGCTTATGCTCCTTATTCGAACTTTCAGGTCGGTGCTGTGCTTGTGACAGCAGATGGGAGGCGCTTTTGCGGCTGCAACATGGAAAATGCATCTTATTCCATGTCCATCTGTGCAGAACGCAGCGCAATCAGTGCGGCCATTTCTGCCGGTGTTCGGGATTTTCATAAAATTGCGATTTTCGGCGGAAAAACCCGGCAGCAGGCAGAAACAGAGGCGTGCTATCCATGCGGTGCATGTTTGCAGGTGTTGGCAGAATTTTGTCCGCTTTCCTTTCCCATTCTGCTGGCAGACGGCGTACATTTGCTAGGGCAGCTTTTGCCGTCAAAGTTTTGTCTATAACTCGAATTAAGGATTGTTGTTTGTTGTGCTCTCTTTTTTTGCCTTGTCAACAGGGCGATATGCTGAACCATCCGGGCGAATAACAACCGTGTTGTTCAGTTGCCCTCGTAGATTGCCAACAACAGCTTGACGGTATTCCATACGAAGCGCTGTTTGTTCTTCAAGTTCTTCCGGCGTTAATCCTTCTTCGGTATGGGATTTTTTGGCGAGTGCATTGATGCGTTCGATTTTTGCGGCGTCCATGTTTTTCCTCCTTTATATAAAAATATATCGGTATAAAGGTATTTCCCGGCATACCGGGCAAACGATAATTTTAGTATAGCATAAAATGTCGAAAAACGCAAGGGCACTTCCAATCATATCATACCATTTTGTCAAAGTGCACAAGACGCTTCTGCTTGCTCTGATGCAAAAGTGCAGAACCTTATATTTGGTAAAGATATTGATGTGATGAATGCGTAATTATGCCGAAAAGGGTTGCTTTCTTATATATGTATGTTTTAGGACAATACGACATAAAAACCTTCTATGTGTTTTGCACTCTTTTGGTATATAAAAACAATTGGAGCAGCCGATTCGGCAGTGCCTTGACTTTTTTTGAATCACATGGTATAATTTCCACAATATTTTCAAGCAGTACCTCTGTGTTTATTGGCAGTTCTAAGCAAAAGGAGTGGAGCATACATTGAAAACAGCATTGATTACCGGTGCGTCCCGAGGAATCGGCGCAGCCATTGCCAAGGGATTTGCAGAAAGTGGATACATGGTGGCAGGCACATATTGCAGAAGTATAACAGAAATGGAAGCGATGGAAAAGACTTGCGGCATTCTGCCGATTTGGGCAGATCTGGCAGATACACCGTCGCTGCCGCTAGTGGCGGAAAAAGTGCGGAAACTGCTGGGACATGTGGATGTACTGGTCAACAATGCGGCATGCTCGTATACAGATCTGTTTCAGTGTATATCGCAGGAACAGATACGGCAGATGTATGCGGTCAATTTAACTGCTGTAGTGGAACTGAGCCGATTGTTTTTGCCCGATATGTTGTCCCGTCACCAAGGCTGTATTATTAACATTTCTTCAATGTGGGGTGAGACTGGTGCATCCTGTGAGGTGGATTATTCCGTAACAAAAGGTGCAGTACTCGCACTGACACGCGCGTTGGCAAAAGAAGTGGGACCTTCCGGAATCCGGGTAAATGCGGTTTCACCCGGTACTATTGCCACGGATATGAATGGGCATCTGTCAAAAGAAACATTGGAAGTATTGGCAGAGGAAACGCCTCTTGGCAGACTGGGGCGTCCGGAAGATGTGGCAGACACGGTGTTGTATCTGGCATCGGAAAAGGCATCGTATATTACGGGACAGGACATCGGCGTGAATGGAGGTTTTTTTTGCTAAAATAGTGCTGATGCGACGATAAAAACAAAAAGTGAACAAGTTGCACAAAATAGAAACAATTTTCGAATCTAATTCAAATCAAATTTACAAATAACGTGAAAAATTTATGAGTATTTTGTGAGAATGCTTGCGTAAGCATTGGATTTGTGGTATAGTTAGTATAAATCGGAATACGCTGAAACGGGAGCATTGTGCGGACAATGTTCAGTTTTGCAATCGTTGTTTAGAAATTAAGGTGATAGAAAATATGAAACAAACCAATACATGGCATGCACGAATTGCCGCAATGCGTGCGTGGTTCTGTTCTGTTCATGAAAAGCGCTCGTACAATACGCTGCGCTATCCCATGACCAATCGGATTCTGCTTTTGCTGTATCCTATTTTTATTGTATTAATGGCAGAGCTGAATCAGGATAAATATCCAAGTAAGCTGGTTCTGTTTATTGCAGAGCATCCGACGATTATGCTGTTTAATGTGCTGATGTCTGCACTGGTATTTTTAGGCGCACTTTTACTATTTCGGTCAGGTTGGTTTTCAATGCTAATGCAAAGTATTTTGTATATGGCACTGAGTATCACAGAGTTGTTTAAGTATAATACCAACGGCAATCATTTGATCATGACGGATATGAAACTGGCACGGAGTCTGAAAAGTTTAACCTCCTTTGCCTATATCAAGATCACCCCGCGTCTGGTGTTGTACGTCTCAATCTGTATCTTATTTATTCTGATTGCATTTTGGTTCAATCCCAAATTTAAGCTAAAACTCCACTGGCGTAAACGGCTGTTGCCGGGATTTGCCTGCCTTGTCGCTTGCGTAATGGTAGTGACGGTACCGGCAATTTCCAAGCCAGTATATGCTTTGTTTCAAGTGGATACCAAAGAAGCAGACAATACCTTTATTTTAAACGAAAAATTTGAAAATAACGGTTTTTTGGCATTTTTCCTACAAACGGGTTCAGAGAATCTTTCTAACAAATTAACGGAGCCGGAGAACTATGGTGAGGACAGCATGGATGCTGTTAGCCAATATCTGGCATCAGATGTACCGGAATTAAACTTTACGGATGGCGTTCAGCCCAACGTTGTTGAGATTATGTCTGAATCTTATGCCGATTTCCGGGTATTTGCAGATGAACTTGAGGAATTGGGTTATACCCATTTGGATTCATACTATGCGGGATTTGACGAAGCGGCTTCGGAGGGAGTAGACGGCAAATTAATCGTGCCGACATATGCAAGCTATACCGTTCGCACAGAATTTGAGCTGTTGTTCGGTCTTCCGGTAAAATCGCTGAATGATCCCAATATGCCGCAGCGTATGCTTCTTACAAGACAGCAGCCTACCATACCGTCATATTATAAGAGTTGGGGTTATACCACAGCATATGTGCATCCATTCCAGAGCAGCTTTTATAGCCGAAAACGGATCTATGGACAATTTAACTTTGATACCATGATATTTGAAGATGATTTCACGGTACCGGTGAATACATACGGTGAGTATATTGATGACAATGTGGTATATAATCAGATTGAGTCGCTGATTGCTTCGAGTGATGAACCACTGTATGTACATGCAACGACTATGCAGAATCACCAGCCTTATACAGACGGAGATAGTTCGGATGAGTTTGTTAACTATTTAAGCCGGATTCAGCATTCTGCGGATGGACTGGCAGATTTTCTAGACCGCTTGGCAGAGAGTGATGAGCCTACAATCGTTTTATTTATCGGAGATCATTTTCCGTCTCTCCGGGGGGATGACGGTATCTACAATCAGTTGAACATTACCAGTGAAAATTGCAGTTCTCTGTATGAGCAGCGTTATATCCTGTGGAATAACTATGGACTGGACACGAGCACATTGCCGGAAGAACCGGTGTCTATTTTCTATGCGCCCTATTTGTTGATGCAGTTGATTGATGCACCACGAGATGGTTTTACACAGACAATGATGGATGAAATGGTGACGCAACCAGTATATTCCACAAACTATATGCCCACACAGGAGGCAAATGAAAAGCTGGATACACTGACATATGATCGGATATTAGGGGATATCATCTCGCCGAGTGCATTGGATGTATTGCCCGATCCGTCGGAAGAGACAGAAGAAACCGGAAATATGATAACAACATCCGAATAGAGATGGTTGCATGCGGGCTGGAAGATATTAGTCAGGGATTTTGTCGAAAAGGGCACAGTTTTTTGGGAATTTTTCTATATGCAGAATGTGCCCAAGCCGACAAACGGGATCTGATCTGTTTAAAAAGAGGCGCTTGCCCGGAAAGACAGAGGATCTCTAAGAGAAAGGAGAATCAGTTATGGAACCGATTACTATTGGAGCAGCAGGAAAGGCGGCGGTACAGGTGACAAATGAGAATACCGCTTACACAGTTGGAAGCGGATCGCTGCAAGTATTTGCGACACCAATGATGGCGGCATTGATGGAAAAGGCAGCATGTGCCGCTGTTGCGCCGTTTTTGGGAGAGGGTGAAACGACTGTAGGTACAAAGCTGGAAATCAGTCATGATGGTGCAACGCCAATTGGTATGACAGTGACAGCGACTGCAGAAGTAACAGCTGTTTGCGGCAGAGAAATTTCGCTGCATGTAACAGCAGAGGATGAAGCCGGCGTGATCGGTAAGGGAACACATAAGCGATTTTTGGTAGATACGGAGCGATTTATGCAAAAAACAGAAAATCGTGGAAAATAACGTTAATAAAATGAGAAATAACAGCACTGCACAAAGCGTTCATGATTTTGTATGCTTTGTGCGGCTTTATATTGGTTGGACTGTTCAGATCCGTTAGATGTTTTTTTGTGTAACAAAAAAGGCTGTCGTACCTTTTGTAGGGTACGACAGCCTTTTTATAATTTTATTTAGGGGAGTTTTGTTCAGTATTCGAATTAATACATACCACCCATACCGCCAGCTGCCGGAGCCGGAGCCGG
>CASEVP010000113.1 GCA_949291345.1 uncultured Ruminococcus sp. | reverse complement strand
TCACACCTTCTTTGCGACATTGGTACAACAGTTTTGTAATTTCAGTACCGTCTTTTTCATTTGTAGTAGAAGAATAGGGATCCTGATAATACTCTGCAATAACAGATTTACTTTCGGAATCCATGATTTGGATCATAAAGCCCAGATCATTTGGGTCATACTGGGTCACAAAGTCTGGCAGTGCTTCCGTTTCTTCTGCATTTTCCGATTCCAGGTACTGTGCATACCGCTCTGTGGTACGCGGCATCAGTTTTGAAACAATTGGACAACTTAGGTTATAAGAAGTGCCTTTATAAATAAATTGATATTCAATCGTTGCATAAATATCTTCATAATTGGCACAAGCATTATACAATTTTTCGAAATCACACGCTGCCAGTTCCTCCTGATAGATTTCCCATACCTGCGCAAGATCATCTTCTGCAAGTGAAACACTATTGCTGAAATTAGAAATCAATGTGCCTTCCACAGGTTCTGGCAGTGTTTTCCACAGTGCCACATAATCATCCGTTTCCCGTAAAGCATTGATCCATTGTTCCTGCTCACTCTTGGGTATAAAAATTTTTCTGGAGATTGATTTATCCTTTAGCTGCATCTTAACAGTATACTCTACATAGCCTTCATACCCTTCGTTATAATACTTGGTATAATAAGCATTTTCTCCGCCGTTTTCCCATGTTTTTAGGTTTTCATCCAGATAATAGGATGCCAGTGCAATGGCTGTAGGATCTGTTATAGCGACATCTCCAGCCTGCATAGCAACATAATCACTGAAATTTAAATAAGTATATGCGGTAAAGTACCCATCATATGTCAATGAAATGCTCTTAATCTCTTGTGCAGCCGGACGCTGTGACACAATATAATTTTGTGCTAAGTGCATCCCACCATATGCGGCCAAATTTAAAACTGCTACCACTGCAAGACCGGGTAATGCCTTTCCCAAACTCTTCCAGCTCTTTGTTGTAATCAACTCGTATATACAATAGATTAACACACCAATGATATACAAAATCAAATACAAGATCCAGTCTGCTCCGATTTGCTGCTCATTGAACAAACTGATTGTCACGAAGGAACAAAAGACCATTGTCAGTGCAATGCGATATGTGTGCTGAAGCCATCGATTTGGTGCTGCCTGACCGGCAGTCTCGCTACGTCTGCGGCAGAAAAGGAAACAGCCCAATGCCAGATATATTACAGCCAAAAGGAACGTGTACAATATCGACTGCCATGCAAATTCCGTTAGTTTAGAAGCATTAAAGCCAAACAAAAAGTTTTGTACAAAGCTAAAGAGAAGATTGTTTTCACTCTGAAAGAACCCAGTAATATCCGGTGATGCTACATAGAAAGACATATTCCCGGTCACACCGCCATAGAAAATCTCCATCATTGTTCGCGGCAGAAACAACAGCAGTGCAGATACAATTACATTGGTAAAAACCGTACCCGTGACACTCATTGCAACCAGCACCCCTGCCATTGCCAGGAATGTGATTAAGAACAACGTCAACACAAAAGAAAATATCGTTTTATATAACACGATCACATAAGAATGCACGATCAGTGCCATTAAAAGGCTTACTGCCACATTCAACACTAAAATTAACAATGTCCAAAGTACAATTGCCAATGTATAGCTGACAAACAATGTACTGCGTTTATGCGGCAATGCATGGTACAAGTCCGATGACGACCGATTGTTCAGGAAATGAAACAGTACCAGCGCCATCAGCGGTGTCATTATCACAACAATCAGTAGAGCAGGGTTCAACTCCAGCCCCGTAAACACCGATTTTGTCATATGTTCTGTCCACTCGCTTCGTGAACTTTTTTGTATCATTTCTGTTAATGGTGCAAAAACTGCACCTAATAGTGTTACCACAGTAAAGAGAATTCCAATCATTTGACACTGCCGAAATCCTTCACGCACCAGTTTCCATGAAAAAACTCCACTCTTCTGTTTCATTTGCACATACCTCCTCTCACTTGCAAATAGGTAAGGGCACATATAACACCTAATCCAATCACTAACACCAAAACACCAATCGATGCCCAAAGCTGTCTGCGTGCCTTTTGTTTTTCATATACACTGCCATATGCCGGTCGTTTTTCCAAATCACGCATTATTCTCCCCCTCCTGCAATTCGTCTATGTGGAATGTATATCCCAGCGTTTCCATTTCATATGTAAAGACCTCTTCTAACGACAACGGTAAAATATCCAACAAAATCGGATTCATTTGCTGTAATTTCGGAACAATTTTTTCCCGCTCGCCGCTGACGATCATATTCGATACACTGCCGCTTTTCTCAAAATGAGAAATCGATATGCCGTCAAATTTGGAACGATCATATTCCTCTGCAAAGGCAATCTGTATCTTAAACTGTGACGTCTTCAGATTTTCAATATCGCTTTCCAGCACTAATCCGCCTTTATGAAGCAAAGCCAGCTGATCACAAATGTCCTCTAATTCACGCAGAGAGTGGGAGGTGATGATTGCAGACACTCCGTGTTCCAGCACCTCATCACAAATAAGCTGTTTCACAAAATTACGCATTACCGGGTCCAATCCGTCAAATGTTTCATCAAAAAATAGATAGTCGGGATGACAAGACAGTGCCAAAATGGTTGCAGCCTGTCGCCGCATTCCCTTGGAAAACTGCCCGAGGGATTTCTTACGGGGCAGCTTTAACTTTTCACATAACTTTGTAAATTTTTCCTCATCAAACCGGGGATACAGATTCCGATACATTCTTACCATACGATTGAGATTAGCACCAGCCAGAAAATACAATTCATCCGGTACAAAGGCAATCTTGGATTTGACTGCGGGATTTTCCCAAACCGGCTGCCCATCGATCAACACTTTTCCACTATCCGCTTGATAGATACCAGTCAGTACACGCAAAAATGTTGATTTTCCGGCGCCATTCGATCCAACCATACCATAAATACAACCGGCACCGATTTTACAAGTCACTTTTTCCAGAGCGGTAAATTCTTCAAACCGTTTGGTCAAATCTGTCACTTCAATCATTTTTTCAATACCTCCCCCTCTGCCGCTGTAAAGGCTTCTTTGACGCACATATCTATTTCTTCTCTGCTCACACCTGCCAAAGCCAGTTCTGTTATCAATTCTCGTAAATCTTTCATCTTCTCCCTTCCTTTCTCCAGCAGTTTCTCTTTCGCATTGGCACACACATAATACCCTTTTCCCGGCACCGCTTGAATGAATCCTTTGGAATCCAGCTCTGTATATGCTTTTAATATCGTCCTGGGATTTACCGAATGCTGCATGGATACACTTCGTACGGATGGAATCTGACTTCCTGCCGTCAGCACATTCGTCAGAATAAATTGTTCCACCTGCTCTACGATCTGTTCGTACACCGGTTCCCGTGACATGGGATCGATCTGAAACATGGCATACCTCACTTTCTCTTTATGTTTTTGTTTTCACAGATTTTGACTGTTTCATGTGTTGTATTTGTTGTACAACACATACAGTATAACATATCAATTTAGACTTGTCAATAGATTTTTCGATTTTTTTTGAAAAATCCTGCAAGAATCTCTGGATTCCTGCATAAGATAGCACAAGAAACGGAGGGAGGCATTACACTATGTGTGGTATTACAGGCATTGTACATTTTGCGCAGGATCTGCGACAGCAGGAGACATTACTGCGAAAGATGCAGGCGGTACTGGTACGGCGCGGACCAGATCAAGAAGGCATTTTTCTATCAGAAAATTGTGCCATGGCACACACACGGCTTGCCGTCATTGACACAGAGCGGGGACGCCAGCCCATGGAAAGGAGTACAGGCGGAGAAACTTACACCATTGTCTACAACGGAGAATTATATAACACACCGGAGCTTCGGCGACAGCTCGAACACGAAGGCGTACAATTTCAAACACATTGTGATACGGAAGTGATCTTACAATCGTATGCCAATTGGGGGCCCGGTTGTGTAGAACAACTAAACGGCATCTTTGCCTTTGCCATCTGGGAGCATCATTCCAAGAGGCTATTTCTTGCACGAGACAGAATTGGTGTAAAGCCTTTATTTTACGCAGAAATCCCGGGCGGTCTGGTTTTCGGTTCAGAAATCAAAACATTACTGGAGCACCCTGAAGTCCCGCACGAAATTGACAGTAGCGGCATCGCCGATTTACTTTTGCTGGGGCCGGGAAGGACACCAGGATTTGGCGTTTTTCGCACGATACGGGAAGTCAAGCCGGCACACTGCGGGTATTATATGCATGGAGCAATGCGTCTATATCCGTATTGGGCATTACATGCGGCAAAGCATACAGAATCGTTTACCGAAACTGCCTGTCATGTACGGGAACTGGTCATCGATGCTGTGCGACGACAGATGGTCTCTGATGTCCCCATCGGAACATTTTTATCCGGAGGTCTGGATTCCAGCCTGCTATCTTCTCTTGCCAGTGCAGAGCTAGCAAAGCACGAGGAAAAATTACAGACATTTTCTGTTGATTACCGTGACAACGACCGATATTTTCAGAAAAGCCACTTCCAGCCCACAAGTGATCCCACCTATATCCGCTGCATGGAACGATATCTGGGGAGCGTACACCACTGGACTGTACTGGACACACCGGCACTGGCAGAAGCACTCTATCGGGCAGTAGATGCAAGAGATCTGCCAGGTATGGCAGATGTGGATAGTTCACTTCTCCTATTCTGCGGGGAGATACGAAAAGAAATAACTGTGGCGCTTTCCGGAGAATGTGCAGATGAACTGTTTGGCGGCTATCCTTGGTACCGAGATCCGGATGTCCGACGCATCAACGGATTTCCATGGGCTCAAAGCACTGCCTATCGTGCTCGTTTTCTGCGTCCTGAAATTGCAAAGCAGATCGATGCACAAAGTTATGTACAATCTGCATATGAAAAAACCATTTCCTCAGCAGAAAAGCTTCCGGGAGAGTCTCCGCTGGAATCTCGAATGCGGGAAATGATGAAACTCAATCTGGACTGGTTCATGCAAACGCTGCTAGATCGAAAGGATCGTATGAGCATGTACCATGCGCTGGAAGTACGAGTGCCATTTTGCGATTATCGAATTGCCGAATACCTCTATAATGTTCCATGGGAATACAAAGACTGGAATGGTTATGAAAAAGGCTTGCTACGAACGGCAATGCAGGATGTTCTGCCACCGGAAGTACTCTGGCGCAAAAAAAGTCCCTATCCTAAAACGCATAATCCCAGCTATCTGAAAGCAGTATCAGAGATGCTGTCTCTTATGCTTGCTGACAAAAACGCCCCCATTTTACAAATTGTTCGCAAAGAAATGTTAGAACATCTGCTCCAAAGCGACGAATCCATACAGTGGTACGGACAACTGATGACACGACCGCAAATTATGGCATATATGCTACAGCTAAACTATTGGATGGAAAAATATCAAGTGCAAATTGTCTAACAAATTGCAAATACCATTTACAGATAAGAATCCCCGTGCGCTCTATTTTTGCACACGGGGATTCTTATTTACGAAGATTGCTGTTCGGTAATCAACGGGCGATTCAGAATTTGCATAAATTCATCACCAGTGATAGTTTCGTTCTCGTATAAATATTTGGCAATCTCATGCAGCTTTCCAATATTACTCTCCAGTATCTGCATTGCCCGATCATACTGTTTCCGGATCAATTCCGAAACCTTTTTATCAATCTTGGTCTGTGTTTCCATGGAGCAAGTCAGGCTTGTATCGCCGCCTAAGTACTGCCCCTGTACTGTCTCCATTGCCACCATGCCAAATTCGTCGCTCATGCCAAAACGGCTAACCATTGCACGTGCAAGCTTTGTTGCCTGTTCAATATCATTGGATGCTCCTGTGGTAATCTCATGGAACACCAGTTCTTCTGCCGCACGTCCACCGGTCAATGTGGCGATTTTGTTTTCGATCTCCGTCTTGGTCATCAGATAATGTTCCCCTTCCTCGACTTGCATGGTATATCCCAAAGCACCAGAAGTACGAGGAATAATGGTAATCTTCTGCACCGGTGCCGACTGGGATTGCATTGCTGCCACCAGTGCATGACCCACTTCGTGATAGGACACTGTCAGTTTTTCCTTGTTGGAGAGCATACGGTTTTTCTTCTGATAGCCAGCAATGACAACTTCTACACTTTCCATCAGATCTTCCTGCGTTGCACAAGATCTCCCAAGGCGCACTGCCCGCAGTGCTGCCTCATTTACAATATTGGCAAGTTCGGCACCCGACGCACCTGCCGCAGCTCTGGCAATCGCCGAAAAATCCACATTGCCGGACAACTTAATTTTCTTTGCATGAACTTTTAAAATGTCAATTCTGCCCTGCAGATCTGGCAGTTCTACGGGAATGCGCCGGTCAAACCGACCCGGACGCAACAGTGCTGGATCCAGTGATTCTGGTCGGTTGGTTGCCGCTAAGATCACTACACCCTTCGAACCGTCAAATCCATCCATCTCTGTAAGCAATTGATTCAACGTCTGTTCCCGTTCGTCATTGCCGCCCAACTGACCCCCATCACGTTTTTTTCCAATAGTATCAATCTCATCAATAAACACAATACACGGCGCCTTATCGTTTGCCTGTTTAAATAAATCTCGCACCTTTGCCGCACCCATGCCAACAAACATCTCTACAAATTCCGAGCCGGATATGGAGAAAAACGGTACATTTGCCTCGCCTGCAACTGCCTTTGCAAGAAGCGTCTTACCAGTACCCGGCGGCCCCACCAGAAGAGCACCCTTCGGCATCGATGCACCAATCTCCTTATAGCGATCCGGTTTATGAAGAAAATCTACAATTTCTTCCAACAATTCCTTTGCCTCTTCTTCTCCGGCAACATCCTGAAATTTGATCCCGGTCGTAGATTTAACATAGACCTTTGCATTGCTCTTGCCCATGCCGAACATCATGCTGCCGTCTCCGCCACCCATTCTTTGGGTTATCTTTTTATTAAAGAAATGAAACACCAAGAAAATTAGTGCAATAGGCAATACGTAACTGATCAAAATATACAATAACGGATTTGTACCTGTATCAATTTCGGACTTGAATTTTGCGCCGGATGCATCCAACCGCTCGATCAACTGCGGATCATTCAACACGCCTGTACAATAAACATTCCCATCTTTATCCGTGAATGTAATCTGTGCCGTATCAATTTGTACTTCACTAATCTCATGGTCTTCCGTCATACTGATAAACTGGTCATAGCCGACTTCCTCTACCCGACGGTCAAATAAGTTGGGAAATACAAATGCCTGTAGCAGCAAAAAAAAGCACAATGCGATAATCCAATAGGATATCAATGGTTTTTTTGGTTTTTTGGTCTCTTCCATGGGCGTTCTCCTATCTGTCGTTACAAAGTAAAAACATACATTTTTTAGGCAGTTCTATAAAAACTGTCAGCCAAAGACTGTACCATATGCCTTTGGTGTTACCAGCATAAGCATAACATACTTTTTTGTCAAGCAAAAGCGTTCTTGATGAAAATTTGGTGATAGACTGCTGCAAAATATCGCTTTAATTAAACAAATTATCATCATACACCAGAACCTGGTACACTGTATTACTCCCAGATACAAACGAAAACGATTCTGCCGCACGTTCCAAATATTCCCCATTTCCTGCCACCAGTGTCGTATATTCTTATTCCGTCAACAGCAAAAAATACTGTTCCTGTTGGAACTGATCATCATACCAATGTACATTCGTCTGATACAGCGACGGTGTCACACCCGTATCATTGATATTCACCGTTCGCACTTTTACATAATCATCCGTAATTACAGTAATAGAATTGGCGTTCCAGAAGGAGGCATATCCATAAGTGAGACCGCGACTTTCCAACATTTCTGCCAACTGGTACTGTACGTTTTCTCGATACAGATCGGGCGGCATCAGAAAAACTTGACACACATTTATAATACAGAATATGGTCAAAGGAATGCAGAGCAGTCCAGTGATACGGCGCATTGCTCCACACCAATGGAACACCCAGTATACAAATGCCATACTAACTAGCACACAGGTACACAGAATCGGACTAAGCCTCCAGTTTGCAACAGAGAGAAGTCCACAAATATAACCAACCATTATGATTGCTGTTAACGTCCAGTGCACCCAAATCAATATCCGCATTTGTTTTCCGTATTGACCTCGATATCTTGGATAGCAGCACGTAGCGATCACCGGAATCAAAAGTAGTATCCATGCTGTAACGATTCGAATCAGATTCCACGCACTTTCCATCGAAGCCAAATTGACATCCGGCATATTTTCTACACCCAATAATGTCAACCATGCCAAAGGAAATTTTTGCAGATTCTCGATCCATGCAGACTGATCAGCATATCCGGAATACGCATCTGCATAAGAACCAACCAAATCTCCTGCCAATGCCTGTCCTAGCAGCACCCCGAGTAACAGCATGATACCAAGCAAAAACACAAACACAAAAACCAAGCAATTATTTCTGCTAAACAGTGATCGATGTCTATCCAGTATCCGTTCTGCCAGCAATGCTCCCATGATCGGCAATGCAAAAATGGTGATGCCAATCATCTGATCCGTTCCACAAAGCAGAAAAAACAGCAAAATTCCTGTTACGGTCAGTGTAATCTGTATCTTCACTGTCTTTTCGTTTGCCTCAATTCTCCGCAAGCGTTGTTGTTTTTGCAGCAAATTTTGGAGCTGGAACAATAGATACAGCCCGAAGAACAAGAAAAGAATCCCTAGGCTATAGTAAATCACATGCCCCCAGAAGATTTCCCGCAATTTCTGACTGGCACACAGTACCGAAAGCAAGACAGCAACTGTTACACCAATCCATTTCCAACTCCAGCGCATCTGTCTTAGCAACAGGCACAACGACAGGCAGAATAGCACCATAAACAACAGCATGCCCAAAATATGGGTGGTCATAGAAAGACCAAACACAGGCATAAACAGCAACATCAACAAATTGCCTCCAAACGGCATCAAACAAGCATACCGGAAATCCGGATCCAGTATTTTTCCGCTGGTATATGACGCATTAGCCCAGAGTATGGTATCGGTACAATCTGCATGAAATTCTCCCTTTGACGGAAACAAAATATAATACACCACTGCGCCCAATGCCAACAGCACCACACCCAAGGCTGTCCACATTTTCACCGATAGCAGCTTTCTGTGTTTCTCCTTTTTCTCGCTATAATACTGTTGTTTTACTGTTTCCGGCGCCTCACCAAGCAAACCCCTGCTTTCCCAGTTCAAATCATTGTCCAGCGTCACTTCCGGCTCCGATGAGAATTCATGTTGTACTATCTGTTGTTCCATTTGGGGCTTTTGTTCCAATTTTTCTTCCGTATCGGATACTGCACTTATCTTTATTTCTTTATTTTCTTCTTTCATTCCCAAATCCATTTCCCCTGTGTCAAACTGCACTTGTTCCCGTCATTACTTCATCCGGATAAGGAAGCTGTTTGGGCGTCCAATCTGCCATTACCAACTGCATCTCCCGAGCAATTTCCTGAGCACCCTCTAAATCATGTGCCAGATAATTCCCACATTGCTGTCGTTTACTGCCGGGGATCTCGCCTGTAAAGTCCAATACATACCGCAAAGTCTCCTGCACCAGCCGAATGGCATCTTCGCCAGAAAGTGTATCTCTTGTCAAAAAATAAAATCCTGTACGGCATCCCATAGGTCCTACATAAACAATCTCATCAGAAAAAGTTGTATTGCGCACATAAGTTGCAAAAAGATGCTCAAAGGTATGAAGTGCCAAATCATCAAGATAATCCCCTTCTGGATTATTAGGCAGCTTCATGCGAATATCATATGTTATGACATCGCCATCTATACGGGAAATGTACATTCCTCGCCGCAATTTATCATGGTTGATGGTAAAACTGGTAATCTGTTTCATCGATAACGCCTCCATTTTTTTACAAGCAAGGTCGCAAAAGTATATGTATCAGCCATACTATGCAAATTTCATCCAATAATGAAATGCCATAAAGCAGCTCTTTGGCGGTACTTGCTATATAATTTTCTATTATAGCAAACTCTCTTCTAAATTGTCAAGCCAGTATCCATAAGATCTCAAAAAAGCCGCCGTACCCGCAAGGGTGCAGCAGCTTTTTCTTACTTATTGTGTTTTTTCATCATCTTTTGCAGCATCCGAGCCAATATTTTCCTGTGCTGAATCTGTCACACTTTCTGAAGATGCTGGTACCGACTGTTCATCTACCGATTCGAACGCTGATGCTTCTTCGAACATTTCCTGAGCCATTTCACCTTTCATCAGTGTCTCGAAATCATCCCGTTCAATCTTTTCATGAATCATCAAATATTTTGCCAGCAATTCCAACTGATCCATGTGTGCCTGCAGGATCTGCACTGCCTTGTCATATGCCTCCTCAATGATTCGGCGTACTTCATCATCAATCTCGCCTGCCACTCTATCCGAATAATCTTTGGAAGAGCCAAGATCTTTTCCCAAAAACACTTCATTCTGATCATTGCCGTATACAACCGGTCCCATCTTCTCGCTGAAACCGTATCGTGTCACCATGCTGCGCGCCGTCTTTGTTGCACGTTCCAAATCATTAGATGCTCCGGTAGAAATATCTTCCAGCACCAATTGTTCTGCCACACGACCGCCTAGCAGCGTAATGATATTTTCTTCCATCTCCCTTTTGGAAACAAAGCTCTTATCGTGCTCCGGCAAAGACATGGTGTAACCGCCTGCCATACCACGAGGAATAATGGAAACTTGGTGTACCTTATCTTGGTGATCGCAGTAATAGGTACAAACAGCATGACCTGCTTCGTGAAACGCAGTCAAGCGCTTTTCCTTTTCTGTCACCTTATGTGACTTTTTCTCCGGACCCGCAATAACCTTAATAGTAGCCTCCTGTATCTCCTCCATTGTAATTGCTTTTTTGTTTTTTCTTGCTGCCAGAAGACATGCTTCATTGACCAGATTTTCCAGATCAGCTCCCGTAAAACCGACTGTAGAACGAGCAATGGTTTCTAATTCCACATCCGGTCCCACACTCTTGCTCTTGGTATGCACCTTCAAAATAGCTTCTCTGCCTTTGACATCGGGATATCCCACTACAATCTGTCTGTCAAAACGGCCAGGACGCAGCAGTGCTGGATCCAAAATATCACGACGGTTGGTTGCCGCAATGACAATTACATTATCTTTTCCCGTAAAACCATCCATTTCCACCAGCAACTGGTTGAGGGTCTGTTCTCGTTCGTCATGTCCACCGCCTATGCCCGTACCACGATGCCGTCCCACGGCATCAATTTCATCAATAAAAATAATTGATGGAGAATTCTTCTTTGCCTGCTCGAACAAGTCACGCACACGAGAAGCGCCAACACCCACAAACATTTCCACAAAATCCGAACCGGAAATGGAAAAGAACGGACAACCTGCTTCTCCTGCAACTGCACGAGCCAGCAATGTCTTACCGGTTCCGGGCGGCCCCATCAGCAGAACGCCTTTAGGAATACGTGCACCTAGTTCTGCATACTTCCGAGGATTTTTCAAAAAGTCCACAATTTCTTCCAATTCATGCTTTTCTTCATCCGCACCCGCCACATCTGCAAATGTTGCTTTTCGGGTATTTGCCTGATTTTTTATATTGGCTTTTCCGAATGAAGTGTATTTTCCACCGCCATTCGCCTGCCGCATCATAAAGACAAACAAGAAAATCATCAACACTACCAAGATCACTGTCGGTACAATGGTCAAAAGCCAAGACGTATCCCGAATCTTATAATAATCTACCTTCAGCGGTTCACTGTGACTCTCGTTGTACTGTGTACGGTACTCTGCCGTATCATCCAGAAAGATCTGTACATTCGGCACATCATATGTGATCCTTTTGTTGTCCTCAAGTACCATCTTCAATTCACCGGTTCCCAGATCTAACGTATATTCTTTAACTGCTTCGTCATCGAAGTACGCAATGATCTCGGAATATGCCGGTGTATTGCCGTTGCCTCGCAAGTTGGGAAGCAAAAATATCAATGCCGCTGCCAACAGTGCTACAATGATAAGATACGTTCCTATCCCACGACCTCTTTTCGGTGTCAAATTACCTTCACTCCATTCTGCTGCAGTCCGTCGACTGCTGTTTTTCCAGAAAAGCACCGCTTATGCTCACCGGGCGTGTCAGTGCTTCTCAGGCATTGTTTCTCTGCTGCCCGCCATTGATCTGCACCACAGATCTCATCTTATGGGGTATAAACCCCGATATACGGTAAATTGCGATACTGCCCGGCATAATCTAACCCATATCCCACCACAAAAACATCCGGAATGGAAAATCCACTGTATTGCAGTGAAACCGGGTACTGTCTTCTTGCCGGTTTTTCCAGCAGTGCGCATATGGCAAGCGATGCTGGTTGCTGCACCCGAAGCCGAGGCAGAACCGCATGTAGCGTCGTTCCCGTATCCAGAATATCTTCTACCAAAATCACATGCCGCCCTGTGATATTCTGGGACAAAGGCATAGTAAAATGCACTGTTCCGGAAGTTTTCGTTGCAGTTCCATAACTGGAAACCTTCATAAAATCCATCTCCAAAGGAATCGTACAACTGCGCAACAGATCTGCATAAAACATACAAGCGCCTTTGAGCACGCAAACCATCAATGGATTTTTCCCGTCATAATCCCGGGATATCTGTGCTCCGATCTCCTGCACCCGTATTTGAATCTGT
Organism: uncultured Ruminococcus sp.; assembly: GCA_949291345.1. Classification (GTDB taxonomy): domain Bacteria; phylum Bacillota; class Clostridia; order Oscillospirales; family Ruminococcaceae; genus Ruminococcus_C. Next base: position 3,406 of record CASEVP010000113.1, on the reverse strand, counting down.
TGTTGTGTATACAGCACCTTTGTCACATGTGCATTCCATTTCTTCATGTATCCGACTCCTTTATCACGCAAAGCATCAGTACACATGCCGTATTTTCATCCGGTTGTACCCGCTGTGCAATGCCGACGCCTTCCACATATAGCAGCCCTTCTGCATCTTCTGCCAGATGCACTGTCCTGCGGCGTTCTCGTGCCACCTTTTCCTGCACCGCTTTTTTTACAGAAGAGGTATAGTTTCGTCCTACCAGCCGGATACGATCCCCCGACTTTTTTGGTCGCAGAAACACTTCACCCTTTATTTTATCATAATCCACACAACAATTTGCAAATTTTTCATGAACATTCCAATTATTTCGATAATCTTGCCCTGAAACCAGTGTTGCCTCTAACACATATCCTGGAAAAAGAATGTTTTTCCCAAGCTGCAACGGCACTTTTTCTGCAATAGGCGCAATTTCCGGCAACACCTTTTCAATGTAAAATCTGCCATTTTGGGAAACTGCAAAAATTTGTCCTGACAAATTCCACCTTCCGCCAGTCTCTGCCAGTACTGCAAGTCTTTCCAGCAGACATGCATCAAAGGAAAGCTGCTCTTCCTCCAGCAATAGTGCCAAGCACCGCATCTGCAATGCCGGATGCAGCTGTGCCAGCTTCTCCAGCGTATGGGGCTTTGTATGGCACCGAGCATATGCTGCCTTTGCCTCATGTACCATGTATGCATCTTCCCGCCGAAGACTGCGGATCATATTTCCCACTGTCCGTTCCACAGAAGGATTAAGTTTTTTCAGCAGCGGAACTATCTGATGACGGATTTGATTGCGGGTATATACGTCCTGTGTATTGGTACTGTCCTGCACGTAAGGCTGATCCAGCTCTGCAAGGCACTCCTCCACCTGTTCCCTTGTGATTCCCAACATAGGCCGCAAAAATCTTCCGTTAACAGGAGGAATTGCCGTTAGTCCATGCAGCGCAGCACCACGCACGAGACGGTGCAGTAAAGTTTCCAAATTATCCGATGCCGTATGCGCTGTAGCAATCCACGACGCCTGTACTTTGGAAAATGCCGCATACCGACATTCCCGTGCCGCCAATTCTTCTGAACAATGGAACTGTGCTGCATACGCCTTCACATCTACATCATACAATTCCAACGGCACTTCCAACTCTGCACAAAGCTTCCGGCAAAATGCTGCATCTCTATCACTTTCTTCACCACGTAGGTGATGATTGACATGCACCGCTGTGACAGCAACTCCAAAAAAATTTTGACAATGCAGCAAACTGCGAAGCAGACAAACACTGTCGGCACCGCCAGACAGCGCAACACAAATGGTATCTCCCCTCTTCAAGCGGTGCATTTCCCGCAGCTGACAGACTACTTGCCCGAATACGGCTTTACATGGGTCCTTCATCACGCATCTCCGCATTTGAAAATCTGGTAAACTGTCCGTCCCATACTAGGTTAATGGTACCGGTTTCGCCGTGACGATTTTTGGCAACAATACATTCCGACAAATTTGGTGTAGTGCTCTCCTTGTTATAGTACGCATCTCGATAAAGAAACATGACGATATCCGCATCTTGTTCGATAGAACCAGATTCACGCAGATCAGACAGCATCGGACGCTTGTCTGTTCTAGATTCGGGACCACGTGACAACTGGGACAACACAATGACCGGCACGTCCAAGTCTTTTGCCATAATCTTCAGCTGCCTTGTAATCTCCGAAATGATCAACACACGATTATCTGTACGAAGAGTACTTCCCATCAGCTGGAGATAGTCAATCACTACCAATCCCAGATTCTTCATGCGCCGCAATTTTGCCTTAATCTGCTGTACGGTAACACTGGCGGTATCGTCGATATACATCGGCAATTCGCTAAGAAATCCTGCACTCGTAGCAAGACGTACCCAGTCTTCGCTGTCAATATGTCCGTTCCGCAGCTTATTGGAATCCACCAACGCCTCTGTAGACAGCATACGGGTAGCAAGCTGTTCTTTGGACATTTCCAAAGAAAATACTGCTACTTCCTTTCCATTTTTTCGTGCCACATTGGTGGCAATGTTCAAAGCAAAAGATGTCTTTCCCATACCCGGACGTGCCGCAATCAATATGAGATCCGACTTATTGAGACCCGATGTGACATTGTCCAAATACTTAAAACCGGTCTTGGCACCCAGATATTTTTCCCTGTCGGGTCCAGAAATCTTTCCAATTCGGTCGTAAGCTTCACATACAGCATCTCCAATCTTCACCAGTCCCTGTACATCTTTTCCCTGACGAATATCAAAGATCTTCTGTTCCGCAGCATCAAGAAGCATCTGAGCACTTTGTTCTCCAGACTGCACCTCCTGCAAAATTTCTTGTGCCACATGTGCCAAACAGCGCCCATAATATTTTTCTGAAACAATGGTACAGTAACTTTCAATATTGGCAGTAGACGGCACCATATTCACCAGTGCTGCCAGATAATTGCGTCCTTCTGCCGTTGTTTCAAACACACCCTGTGACACAGCTGTATTGAGTACAGTAATCACGTCCACTTTTTCCCCGGACGTCAGCATATGCATCATGATCTGAAACAGCACCTTATGCTGTTCACGGAAAAAACTTTCCGGTTTCAAACGTTCCATTGCCACTGACGCCGCAGTGGAATCGATCAGAACAGACCCAAGCACCGTCTGTTCTGCCTCCAGACTATATGGCAATTCCGAGCCCTCTCCCATACCGGAGGAAAACTGTATATTTTTCATCTCATTTCTCGCCTCGTTTTCATTTCGTTTCCGACAACTGCGTACAAAACATTTTGATATTTGGTACACATTTCGCAAGCAGATAGATCAGAACAAAAAATTCGGCAGCAACGGCCAAAATATATTTGATTTTCTTGCAAATACACGCAAATGAGAGCAACAATGCGGGACGTACACCAACGACCCGCATTGTTGTTCCCGCATTATTTTCTCAGGCTTCTGTCACCTCAACAGTCACCTTTACAGAAATTCCGCTGTACAGCCGAATCTCTGCCTCATATGTGCCAAAATTTTTGATATCCGTCTTTAGAGAAATCTTTTTCTTATCGATCTTACAGCCATACTGCTCTGCAATGCATTCTGCAATCTGCGCCGCTGTAATTGCACCAAACAGACGTCCGCCGTTGCCTGCTTTTCCGACCGCCTTTACCGTTTTCCCCTTTAGTTTATCTGCGATTTCCTGTGCATTTTGTTTTTCTACGTCGACTTTATGTGCAGCAGAAGCCTGTTTCCCTGCCAGCTCCGATAAGTTCTTCGCCGTAGCCTCTACTGCCAGCCCCTTAGGAAGAAGCATATTTCTGGCATACCCGTCTGCAACATTCTTTACTTCTCCTTTTTTTCCAGAGCCTTTGACATCCTGCATAAAAATG
>CASEVP010000112.1 GCA_949291345.1 uncultured Ruminococcus sp. | reverse complement strand
AGATAGCTTTTCCAACTGCCGCCCGAAATCATATCAACATACTGAAAAAATGTTTCATCCAACAGCTTCACCGCCTTTACAGCTTCACCGGAACCGACTGAATGCCGGATGGTGTCGGTCGTGTTGGTTCCGGTGTGTCCTGCTCGAGCGGCTCACAGTTCAGAAATGCCGCAAATTTTGCTTGATTGATCAGATACCGGTTACCCAGTTTCACCGTAAACGCCACGCCTCGCTTGCTTCGTGCCAGCTTGCGGACGGTGTAGGAGGACAGACCGAACGCGTTTGCCGTGGTGTCAATACTTTCCATTTGGGGAATTGTATATGTAAATTTTGTGTTATTCATTATTTTTTACACCTTTCTATTGCAAATCTGCTCCAAATGATATATAATAATAAGAGCAGGCTATATTTCAGTTTGACAATCCTTGAATAAGCCTTTTTGCGTGTGTCTGTTGCAGCAGATGCACGCTTTTTCTTTTTCTTGTGGTTCTCGTCCTCGCATGTGTTCGTCCTTTCTGCCGGCTCTCCGGCGGTCAAATGGTGGAGTTCCTCTTTGTTTGTTCTTTGTTTGGATTACGCTTGCTCCTGTTTCAGTTGCTCTACAGCATTCAAAAAACGGCTGCGTTCCTCTGCGGTCAATTCACGGCGCATAAGACGTGTCATATATGCTTCTGATACGCCCCAAAAATCGGCAATCTGCCAGAAGTACACACCGGCATTCTTTGCAGTCTGTCGCAAGTCTGCGTTATTCTGATTTCCTCTCATGGTTTCACCTCCCAGAAAATATTTTTGAAAACTCTTGCAATCGTCGTTGCTACGTGGTATAATACAAATATGACGATTGACTATATTGATATTATACAATAGTCAATTGAAAAAGTCAACCCATTTGAAAATTAATTTCATAGAAATAGTCAAATGAATATATCGAGGTGTTACCATGAATAGTAATTTTCAAACAGACATTTTTATCATGCGTTTTGCTGAACTTAAAGAAGCGGCAGGAGAAACCAACAAAGATTTGCAAGAGATTTTCGGGCTATCCCTTTCAGCAGTGATCAACTACCAGACCGGCAAGCGCACGCCTGATATTGCATTCTTGCATAAACTAGCGGAACATTATCACGTTTCAGCGGATTATCTACTTGGGTTATCTGATGTGAAATCTACTGAACAAGATATGAAAATAGCTTGTGAAGTGACAGGACTTTCTGAAAAGGCAATCGACAATATCAAAAGCACATACTATTGTTTTCCACGGCTTGAGAGAGAGGGAACAAAACACGCACTTTCAACAAATTCGATTTATGGAGAGCGTGAAAGAGAAGCTTGCGAAGAGTATATGTTTGCACATAGCGCACTAAAGCAACGTGTGGCGGTTAGCTTTCTTGAAAGTGAGAGCTTTGAAAGAATAGTGCATAGAATAAGTGAAGCCTGCGAAAAAAAAGAAAAAGCAACTACACTTATGACTCAATCGCTAATCGAAAACGTATCAAAACAAGAACATTTTGAAATGATAAAGTGTGCATACGAAGCAAATGCACAGTATAAAGCATCCATCTTAGACACATACGAACTTATAAAAGATTTTGTGGAATCCTATACAAACAATCTGCAGGAGATGACCGACAATGTCCAGCATCACGAAACGGAAGAATAAAGCCGGTGAAACCATCTCTTACCGCATCCGGGTTGCCCGTGGCTATGACAGTGAGGGAAACAAGCTAAAACCCTATGAAAAGACATGGAAACCCAGTCCCGGCATGATGGAAAAGCAGATGGAAAAAGAAGTACAGCGGCAAGCGTTGTTATTCGAGGAGCATTGCAAGACCGGACTAGCAGGAGATGCAACCAGAATTACCCTTGCGGAATTTGTGCCAGTATATCTGGAACAGAAAAAGCAAACACTATCTCCCACAACATATGAATTATACAGCCGTGCCATAAGCACAAAAATACTCCCTGCTCTTGGTCACCATAAAATGCAAGAATTGAAACCGGTGCATGTGCAAGCATTTATACAGCAGCTATGCAACGTTGATAAAATGAACCGTGACGGAACAATAAGCGATGAAAAGCTTTCTGCATCCAGTGTCAAACGCTATCTTACCATATTGCAATCCATCATGAAACTAGCAGTCAAGCGGCGCATTATTACAGAGAACCCGGCACGGGCGGAACTCTTGGACATTCCGAAAGCAACCGCCCCAAAGATTGACATTTTCACAAAACAAGAAGCTGCTGCTATGCTGGAAGCCTTAGAGGGCGAACCGCTGCAATTTCAAGTGCTGATACAATTAGCAATTATCACAGGTGCACGCCGTGGGGAATTAGTTGCCTTGAAATTCTCTGATATTGACCGGCAGTCAAATAAGATCACCATAGAACGTGCTGCAATTAAACGAACCGGGCAATCACCAGAAATAAAGCCGCCGAAAGATTATGAGGTACGAACAGTAGCGGTCAGCCAACAGTGTATTGAACTGATTGACCGCTTAGAGCAGCAAAAGCGGCGGCAACGGTTTTCGCTGGGTTCATACTGGCATGATTACGGGTGGCTCTTTACACAGGATAACGGGGAAATGATGAACCCACAGACACCTACAAAGCAATTTTCAAAGTTTCTGAACCGACACGGATTTCAACACCGAAAATTCCATGCTCTGCGGCATACATCCGCAACGCTGCTCTTGTATGGCGGTGTCAGCCTGAAACAGGTGCAGGGACGGCTTGGGCATGGAGACATTGAAACCACGAACAAATACTTGCACTGTCTGGCAGAGGCAGACGAAGAAGCCGCGCAATGTTTACAGGATATGCTATTGACCTGCTCAAAGCACCCAAAAGATGCAGAGAAACAGGCAGAACAGAAACAGGCATAAAAATGACCGTCACAGGATATATTCCAGTGACGGTTTCTTGCTGTATTCTGTTGTAATATATAGGGTATTTTTAACGTCTTAGTGACCTAATAGTGCCCTCAGCGTCATTTTTAGAAAACAAAAAGAACCACACAATTTCAAAAAACATACCGAAATTGCGTGGTTTTACATGGAGCTGTTAACCGGATTTGAACCGGTGACCTCTTCCTTACCAAGGAAGTGCTCTACCAACTGAGCTATAACAGCATCTCTATTTTGCATATCTAAAAAACAATAACTCACAAAAAATATTATAACACAAAGCATTATTTTTGTCAATTGCTTTTATAAATTTTTTTTCTTCCAAAGAATCCATACACAAAACAAACAAAAATAAATAAATTATAATGAAATAAAAATATTTTGTCGTTTCATTTATTTGATAATTAACAAAAAGCTACACACTACCTAACTTTATTTTTCACTGACTAACGATTACTAAAGAAATATAGAAAACCCATGTCATGTATAGATTAAGTATTAAAGATGCAGTCATATTTGTTTCCAAATAAAACACTGGTAATGTAAGTTTTCTGTATACACATATAAATATAACAGAACAGAAAATGCAAATGTATGACTTGTAAAACCACATGACCATCTCCATGTGATTGTATACTCTCCTATGCGTATGCGATAAAAAATTATTGTATAGAACAGATATTCTATTGATTTGATAATTCAAAAAAATAAATGAGTGATATTTTACAATGCATCGACAAAGTATGATTGACTTTAACAGTAATATAATGTTATACTATTATACAATATCATAAAACAAGGCAACGTTAAAAAATGAATATTCATTTAAATGCAAAAAGCCATGTTCTTTTGTGGTAAAAACAAAATATAAAAGGAGGATGTTCATGCAACTGAAAAAAATAATTCATGCAGCTGTCTTTACTACTTGTATTCTTGCAGTATTCTGCACCGGATGTACAAATATTGTCAATTCTAACGAAACCACCAATGTCTTATCCTCTAGTGATGAATCTGTTGCTGTAATTAAACCCACTGAAGAAACCGATGTGGCAACGAAAACCACAGCATCTATGGCGGAATCAAAATCACTTCAAACAGACATACCTGAGAATAACGCTGAATACAGCACTTCTGCCACAACAGACCTTTCGAATGAAATTGTTGGCAATACTGGTCTGACTGTTTCTCAGTGGCTGGAAAAAGCAAATGTAATGTACCAGACTGCCATTACTACATATAATACTTATCTATGTTCCAGCGACGGATTCCAATATCAAACCGATGAGAATTCCATAGATGGTTGGATGCTTGTCACCAGTTGTTCCACTGTGGAAGAAGCAACACAGCCTTATTTTGATATTTTTGCAGTCTCACAACACAACAGTGACCTAGATGGTCAATTTCAAATGATAGATGGCAATCTCTACCGACTCTGCGGTGACAGAGGCATGGACATCACATATATTTCATCTGAAATCACAACACTGACAGAGAGTACAGAAGATAGTCTAGTATTTCAAGCTGTGAGCACATACTGTGAACCCGACAAAGAAGAACAAAACAATGCCTATACACAACGATCTGACATTTTTACAATCGTCTTAGAGAACGGGCAATGGAAAGTCGGTCAGTTTACAATGCCATATTAATTCAATCCAAACTATTTTACCAAGTGCATTTTATAAACTACATATCAATAATATCATAGGAGGATCTGCAATGTTTCGAAAACTTACTGCTGTCTGTATTGCCAGTACCATCAGCTGCACAGCAATCTGTAGCTTAACTAATGTCTTTGCGGAAGAAAGTTCAAGCAATTCCACTATTGAAACTGTTATATGGGAAAAAAGCAATTCCTTATATTTTGAAGTTAAGGACGAAGAAGGCAATGTCTCTATTCGTCCCCTTCCTGACAGCAAAATTACCGGTCAAATTGCTGTAACGGTACACGATATGCCTATTCATGTAACTATCACTAGTACTTCCACTGAGGGACTTTCCCCATATTATGATGTTGATATTGCTCCAATGGAAGGTCAGTCTGCAACCCGCTATATTTTCTTGCTTGATTATTCGGAAATGCCGCAAGATCCTTCTCAGTTTGAAACTACATTTGTTTCTCCGTATCTCACACAAATTTACAATGCATCATATAACATCACCATCTCTGATCCCTCACGAGAAGAAGCTGTTTATTACGAATCCGAGCTGGTCATTGCTGATCCCCACGCAGAAGAAGAAGTAAATGGCATAACACAATACGCTTACGATGTTTCATTTACTCAAGGACTGGAAAGCGCTGTTGTTGCGTCCTCACCTTCTGCAGTCACCGAAAGCGGTAATCTGACTGTCTCTAGAAATCTCCAGTTTCTATGGATTCCATATTCTTTAGGCGATGTCGATAACAATCAATCGATTGACACCACTGACGCCTACTATACATTATTGTTATATTCAAGGACATCCGCTGGCACTACTGATGAACTAGAAGGCGTAATTTCCGCAGCAGCCGATATCAACAAAGATGACAGCATTGATACAAAAGACGCATATTATATCTTATTGTATTACTCCTTTAGCAGTGTAGGAAAAAACATCACATTTGAAGATATTATAAACGGAAACTACTAGAGCATATTCAAATAAAATGAAAATTTTTTTTGGACAAACTTGGTAAGCAAATTGAGCTTTATGTAAATTCATATCAGACCCTCTGCAATTTGCAAAAACTTCTACTCATAGGATTGATTAGCCTTTTTTCCACAAACGAGTACAAAAATATGCACAGCATTCCCATAAAAACAAGTTTAAAATTTTTCTTGACATTATTTATGTTCTATGCTATAATAAGTTACAATGAGTGAAGCGTGTATTGAATTCAAAAAAACTTTTGATGGAAAGCAGAAGTATACATTTTAAATACGTTGATATTCATATCATATTGCGGATGTGGTGAAATTGGCAGACACGCAAGATTTAGGTTCTTGTGCCGCAAGGTGTGCAGGTTCAAGTCCTGTCATCCGCACCAATGGTAAAGTTGCATAATGTAACTTTACCTTATATTTTATTTAAGGAGATTGTTGTTTGAGAAAAAATAATAGACCTGAGATTGTAGCGTAAACGGGAGGTTTGCGAATACATTCTCACACAAACCTCCCAAGTTGCGTCAACAATTTTCAGGAGGAAAAATAATGAATAAAAATGACTATACTATCCGTTTAGAAGCAACAAAAGATTATCGTGAAGTAGAAAATCTCGCTCGTGAAGCATTCTGGAATTTAAGCGTCCCTGGTTGTGATGAACACTATTTTATACATATATTGAGACAGCACGAAGATTTTATCCCTGCGTTAGATTTTGTCCTTGAAATCGATGGGAAAATTATTGGCAGTATCATGTACTCCAAAGCAAAACTCGTAGACGAAAATGGTATAGAAAAACATATTCTGACCATGGGACCGATTTGCATTCATCCTGCTTATCAACGAAAAGGATATGGAAAAACTTTGCTTGAATATACCTTTGACAAAGCAATGGCGCTTGGATATGATACCATTATTAATTTCGGCAATCCCGATAATTACATTGCTCGTGGTTACAAAAGCTGTAAAAAGTACAACGTGTGTTTGAAAGGCGATGTTTTCCCTGCTGCATTACTTGTCAAGGAACTAAAAAAAGATGTATTTGACGGAAGAAAATGGTATTATCAAGAGAGTGCAGTAACAGAACTTCTTGGCGATGAGAAAAAAATAGAAGAATTTGATGCTCAATTTCCACCTAAAGTGAAACAATGGAGACCAAGTCAAGAAGAGTTTTACATACATTCTCATTCTATTTTAAGATAATTGATACTAAATCATAATAACGGATATAATTTTAGAAATGATTGCAAAATAAAAATAGTTGTACATTGTGTAACTACACTAAAAAAGCGACTTACTTTCTATCAGTAAGTCGCTTTTTTGTCATTTATAATGCATTTATTGTTGCAAATAGGGTTGCTTGCAACAATCCATTTTGAACAAGTTCCAAATGGATGTTTTATTGAAAATGTGTGAGACTTATATATATTTCAGCATAAATTGCTAAGAAAAAACATTCTGTCAAAATTTCTAGTCACCACACTAGAAAATTTTTACTTAAATGCTTTCTGCTCTCACATCCTTTGACTGTTTTACCGGGAACAACGATTGAGAATCAAAATATGCGCTTTCATTTTCATTCTGCTGCTTTTTGGCACGAATATGAAAACCAAACAATAAAAGTCCTGCAAACGTTGTCGCAATCCCTGCCAATATGATGCAATCTAACATAATATCCTGACCAGTCGCAATGCCACTACGGAATCCATGCACGGCGTAGGTAAATGGCATAAATGGATGAATGATCTGATAAAATCTATCAGACAATTCCAACGGATAGGTTCCTGCACATCCACTTAGTTGTAATACCATCAGTATTAACAAAAGAAAATCACCGATAATATCCAAAAAGAAATTAACACAGTATTCCAGTATTAAAAACGCTACAGATGACAGACATGCGATCATGATTGTTTTTGTGAGATATTCCGGTGAAAAACCAACAAACCACTGCAGACACAGAATCATCAAAACTGCCTGAAGTATTCCCAGCGCACTAAGTTTCACTATTGTACACCCCCATATTTTCACCGGACTATGGCGATTCATTTTCTGATGATATGGAGAAAGCATCACACAAAACGCCAGACCTGCCACCCACAATCCGACAGGCATCATATAAGCAGACATTGCACTTCCGTTTGTTTTCACCTCTGTTTCATAAGTTTCCTCTGTCAACACCGGTGCAGAAAACATATCATATGTTGCATCGGTCGCATGGATTTCCTGCACTTGTGCTGCACCTTCAGATAATCCACTTTGCAGTGTAACAACACCATTCGATAATTGCCCCAGTCCATCATTCAAAGAAACTGCGCCGTCTGCTAGCTGCGATACACCATCTTGAATCTGCATCGCACCATCACCCAACGCCCCGGCACCCTCTGTCAGTGTACTACTACTTGCACCTAATTGAGCTGTACCATCTGCCAACTGTACTGAACCCACTTTCAGCTGACTGACGGCATTCGTCAGAGTCGGAACACTTCCTGTCAAATGCTGTAAACCATCTTGCAAATCTGATGCACCCTGATTAAGCATTCCGGCATTGGTATCCAGTGTCTTCAGACCACTTGTCAAACCCGAAACACCGTCAGTATAAGCGCCTATGCCGCTTTGCAGAGTATTGCCCCCCTTCGCCAACTGATTCAGTCCCATAGTTATGGTACGGGAACTCGGAATCAACTGGGTTTCCATAGCGGCCTGCACTGATTCCAGACCGCTGGAGAAGGACATTATTGCCGTTTGGGCTCCAGGAATTACCTGATCTGCACCATCTGCTAACGCATCAACATTGGTTTGCAACTGTTGCATTGCTTCCCAAGTGTTTTCCAAATTCATCTCCTGTAATATTTCGGACAATTCGCTTACCTGTGTCCCGATACTAGAAATATCAGTAGCCAGTGCCTGCATTGGTACTTGAAAACAATCTAACAATTGCTGCTGGTACACTGTTTCCAGCGAAAGAAATGCCGGTGTCTGTGTCATCTCAGTTAAAGAATTTTCCATTGCTTGCAACTGTACACCTGCATCCTGTGTATTTGTCAAAATGAATGTCAGGCACTTCGTCAGCAAACATTGCAACTCTCCAGTATCCAATAGTACGTTCTGCTGCAATGTGGATTGCAGTGTATCTATGCCATTTTGGAGTTGCGTCAGCCCGTTGTTTATCTGTGTCAACTCCGCTTTTGTCTCATCAGACATACATCCCGAAATCGTATCGGATACTGTTTGCAGACCAGTTGTCATCGCATCACTACCCTGCTGCAGTTTCTCTGCGGCCTCCGTCAACGATGCTGCACCTGCATTCAACGAATCACTATTTGCCGAAAGTGTTATCGCTCCTGCGTATGCATTTGACACGCCGCCAGTATACTGCCCGATTCCCTCTTCCAACACATTGGTTCCGTCTAACAGTGCTTTAGTTCCGCTAGATAAACTTTGTGTACCGTCTTCTAACTGTATCATACCCTCTGATAATTGTTTTGCACCATCATCCACCTCTGCCACGCCATTGGTATATGCTGTTACACCATCTTCCAATGTCTGTGCACCATCGGCAAAAGTAAGTGCGCTGTTTTTCAATAATCTCAAATTATCTGCAATGGTCTTGCTGCCATCCTCTAGTTTTGTAACACCCTCTTCTAGATCTCCTGCACCATCCGCCGCATCCTGCATGCCATTTCCAAGTGTACCAAATTCATCAAATATCGTCTTTGTATATTCTTCTGTAACACTGGCAGAAATCGTGCTCTTCATCTTTGCCAGTGCCGATTCACTCATCTTCGAAGCAATGTAGTTCGTTCCCGGATTTGTTCGGTATTCCAACTCCATTTTTTTCGGTTCGTCTTCCATCAGTGTTGCTGCATTTTCCGAAAAATCGGATGGGATCGTAATCACCATATAATACGTCCCATCTGCCAGACCAGTTTTAGCTCTATCCGCATTTACAAAATGAAAATCCAACTGAGCATTTTCCTGTAGGTTTTCCACCAATTCTTCTCCCAATTTTAATGTCTTTCCTTCATATGCTACTGCATGATCTTCATTGACTACTGCTACTGGCAACTGATCCGTGTTTCCATATGGATCCCACATAGAACCCAAAAATAACGTAGTATAGATCGTCGGAATACAAACGATTGCTGCCATGGCAATACCATGAAAATGACGTTTGACAAAATGATCCTTCTTACGCAAATGCCCTTTTTGCATTATAATTGCTTCCTTTCTGCACACTGCAAAATTCAAAAATGTGATCTAATACATAAAATTCCATCAAAATAAAAAATATTACAAGTTTTGACGCAATATTCCATTTTATGCATTTCAGTATTAATAATTGAATTTTGTCGATAAATAGAAAATTGTTGACTTTTCGTCTTGTTTCTATTATAATATGAGAATAAGGGAATTACAACCATTGATTTTTGTAAATTTGTTTAGTAATAGACATTTATCTATTTATAGAAAGGAAAGAAAAAACTATGCCGGAAAATACAAAACAGGAGCGTCGCTACCGAAGAACGGAAAATCTCATTCTGCACGGATTAACCACTCTGCTCCAGAAAAAAAGCATTAAGGAAATTACAGTACGAGAACTTTCAGATTTAGTGGACATCAATCGTTCCACATTTTATTTGCACTATACTGACATTTACGACTTACTGGAAAAAACTGAACAGCGTCTTTTAAAGCAACTGAGCGATGCAGTCAGCGAAAATTGGACAGAACCAGAAACACCAAAAAATTTCTATGCATTTCTGGAAAAGACTTTTACCATCCTTTCCGAAAATGCACAACTATGTTCTGCCCTCATGGGGCCAAACGGTGATATTGCCTTTTTACGTACCATTGAAAAAATGTTCCATGAAAAAGGAATGCGTACACTTCGCTCATTTGCGCCAAAACAACTACGAGATGAGGATCTGCTTTATGCCATTTCTTTTGCACTATCTGGTTGTATGGGACTAGTGTCACAATGGCTGAAAAACAGTTGTCCAGAACCTCCGTCTCACATGGCAGAACTCACTTTAATCCTTCTGAGAGAAGGAACACGTTCTATCGGTGCACCTTTATGTACACCTTTTCCAGCATAGCATCCAAAAGAGATTTTCTTGACGGATAAAGGAAATCGTGCTACAATAATATTGTTGCAATTTGATTTAAACGGAGGAAACGAATATGCAGATACTTGTGGTCGGAATGGGACTGATCGGCGGTTCCATCTGTAAATCGATCAAAGCATCCACTTCACACAGCGTTTTCGGATGTGATATACAAAACACCGTTCTGCAAGATGCCATTGCCGATGGCACCATTGATGGGATCGGCTCAATGACAGACGGTAAATATGATATGATTATTTTATGTCTGCACCAGCGAATTGCCATTCAAATGGTACATCAATCCCTGCCACAGATTGCACCGGGTACGATTCTGGTTGACACCTGCGGCTTAAAAGGGCGCATGGTTCGGGATCTTACCTATCGGTGTCAAAAAGTTGGTGTGCACTATGTGGGCACACACCCTATGGCAGGCAGGGAAAAAAGCGGCTATTACGCCAGTATCCCGGATTTGTTCCAAAATGCAAACATCATCGTCACACCAGTGGACGGCACGGATGAAACTGCACTTCAGACGGTCAAAGAACTGGCAAAACAAATGGGATTTGGCTCCATTGTTACTGCAACACCCATGTGGCATGACAACATGATTGCCTATACCTCTCAGCTTGCCCATGTAGTTTCCAGTGCATATGTTAAGGATTTCTGCATGGATGATGCGCTTTCTTTCTCTGGCGGGAGTTTTCAGGATATGACACGAGTTGCCACCATGGATGAAACGATGTGGTCTGCACTGTTTCTTGACAATCGAGACAACTTATTGTATCACTTAGATCTGCTGATTGAAAATCTCACAGATTATCGAGATGCTCTCAAGCAGCGAGATGAAGAACGACTGCAATATCTCATTGCAGAAGGACGGCAAATCCAAGAGGAAAATGTACGAAAACGAAAAGAGATCCAGGAAATCACAAAAAATCGGAAAGAAGAGGTGCAATAACCATGAATTGGACACAAGTAGACATTTTTACTGCTACACCTGCAGTTGATATTCTCAGTGTCAAATTGCAAGATCTAGGTATCCGGGGCTGTATGGTACAGGATGCACAAGATTTCCAGGAATTCCTGGAGCAAAAAGATGGCAAATGGGACTATTTAGAGGATGGATTAATGGAACTGGCACAACGTGAAACTTGTATTACCGTTTACCTCCCAGAAAATGCACAGGGAGCGGAAACACTAGCAGCAATCCGTGCCATGTTAGCACAAATGCGTGCAGAAGATACTGAACATCAATACGGCAGACTGGAAATCGTATGTTCGGGTATCTGTGAAGAAGACTGGGCAAACAATTGGAAACAATATTTTAAACCTTTTCCAGTAGGGAAAAAACTATATATTAAGCCAAGTTGGGAAAATTTAACCGAAGAAGCCAAAAATCGTACCGTTTTAGAGATTGATCCAGCAAGCAGTTTCGGCACAGGGCAACATCACACAACACGTCTTTGTCTAGAACTGCTGGAAAATGAAATCACACCCCAGACCAAACTTCTGGATCTCGGATGTGGAAGTGGTATCTTATTCATTGGCGCCATGCTTTTAGGGGCTGCCACAGCATATGCTGTGGACATAGAAGAAAATGCCGTGCGTATCGCAAAGGAAAATGCGCAAAAAAATCACCTTGACAATTCCATGTACCAAATTGCCTGCGGCGATATTGTCAGTAATGAAGCACTACGGAATATGATCGGCACCGGCTATGATGTGATCACTGCCAACATAGTGGCAGATGTCATCATAGCAATGGCACCCTATTTTCCGCAGTTTTTGAAAGACAATGGGATACTAATTTTATCCGGAATCATCACAGAACGTGCACAAGAAGTGCTGAACACCATCACTGCATACGATTTTGCCGTTCTGGAGCAACGGGAAAAGGCCGGTTGGTGTGCTGTAAAATTACAAAAATTATCCGGCATAGCCACTGCCTGTGACACCATTCGAAAATAAAAGAAAAATAGACTTATTTCATACGAAAGAGCGTTGTTCATGCACGTCGAACAACGCTCTTTCTTTTTAATGTAGAATAGTAAGAAGATATCATTGATTTCCAGCTTGTCAATGTTTGCCGGCAAAATATTTTTTTCACAATGAATCAACTGTAAAACAAACATTTACTCTGCTACAGTAGTTTCGGTTTCTAATCCATCTGTAGCACTTTCTGTCGATTGTGTCTGCTCTCCTTCACCAGTAGTATTATTGTCAAATTCCTGTATCGTTCCTGTGTCCACAGTAACGATAAATCCATCGATGTTATTTCCAGATACAGTATATTCCTTATCAGGAGGAACCATGACATATGTTGTATCAGCCGCTGTGTCCACCGGAGTATAATACACTTCATAAACCTCTCCATCCCAATTGGTGATGGACAACGGCATGTCTACGGTATAATTTTTCAAAATTTCCATATATTCTTCCAAACAAATCCCATTTTCATAAATATATGTCGCATGCGGCTGTCCCACAAATCGATAATGCCACGGTTCAGACTGATAACCAGTCACATCTTCTTTTTCCGCAGTATATCGCAGAATGTATCCATAATGTCCACAATTCTGATTGATCCAATCATAATCTCCTGTGCCATCATAATCGTACTGTACACCATCCTCATACAGTGACACATCAAGAGAATAACCCGTTTCATGCTCGCTGTATCCCGGTCTTGCTACACGAGTCGAAGTTTCTGCACCCGTTGCTGCAAGATATTCATCATACAACGCCTGCTGTTGATCGTTGGTACGATATCCACTAAGTATAAGAATATCCTGCAGACCGGTTGCCACGTAAAAATCATCCAGCATTTCATTGAGTGCTTCAATTGCCGATTTACGCAGACTCACTTCTGTTCCACTCACATGATAATTGTCTGTCTTCTGTTCATAAATACTAACAATCTCCGATGGATTATTCTCCACATAAGCATTGTCATTGTTCACCAAAATCAGAGAACCTGCATGTATATCCTGATTGGAAACCGCAACGCTTTGATAAATATTCTGCTGTGCACCCTCATTTAACTCTGTTCCCTGAACCTGTCCGGATTCGCCAATACTCATACCTTCGCTTCCCTGAGATATAGGTGTAAGCGAACGGTACAAATGATATCCCTGATATCCTACCAGTGCAACCAAAATCAGAGATAAAATCACTTCGAAAGCCTTTTTCGAACCATAACCCCGTGGTCTGCGCGGAGCTGGTTTTGTATTTCTTGTCGTCTGCTGATTCTGTTTGGTATTTGTCTTTGCACCCTTCATTCCAGAATGTGCTTTCTTCTGATCCTGACTCATGTAAAGAACCTCCGAATTTTGTTTCAGCAATACCTCTTATACAATACGACATATACAATGAAATAATATTGCCATATGACAACAACAAACAAACATACGTTCTGCCGCTCTGCATCTGACATTCGCCACTTAACGGCTTCGTACCGCTCTTGCTTACATATTATATTGTCACGAATTGTGCTGGCTTTTCCACTCCTGTCTCTGTTGTATCGCTTTGCCTGTATTTATTATACCACATTTTTCGTAAAAAGTAAATACTTTTTATATGTTTTTTCAAATCGCTACGCTATAACATTAATCTTCTATAATACATAGCGTGTCTTTTCTACATTGCATCCCTGCCGTTTGACAAAACGATAACACTCTTCCAAGCAACATTCCATAAAAATCGACTCAGTTTCTTCTCAAATTTTGCAGATAATGCCACAAAAACTGAAAAAAGCTAACTGCTTCGGTGTGCTGTTTTGCATGTTGATGCAGCTGCAAAATAATATCCCTTTGACAGGAAGGTACCGAAATGGGAAGTAACTTAATCTGTTCCATATTGCCCTGTCCCCATGTATAATGCGGCCAGAATCCAACACCCAATCCACCGGCAATCAGATTTTTTACAGTATCCGGACTATCGCTTTCAAAAATTATATTGGGTACAAAACCTGCCTGCATACAATACTTATCACAAATGGAACGAATACTACGGGAACCTGAAAGGCTAACAAAATCCTGATGGGCAAAATCTTCCAGCCGCACACTCGTACTATGCGCATAAGAAGAATTTTGTGGTACTGCCATAAAGATTCGCTCTGTAAAAATCTGATAGCACTCTTTGGAATCCGATGGCTTCTGAAATGCTGCACGTGTAAAAATTGTAATGTCCGCATCTTCGCATTGAGAATTCTGAATCAGACGAAAGTTCAAACCGTCATGCTGTTTCTGGTATGAAATCAGCGCATGCGTTACCAGAGGCGATGCCGCCAGCACATTCAAACGTATGGTCTTTTGTCTCATCTGTGTCATCTCCTGCACCTGCTGAGGGATTTTGTGCAGTGTTTCCAGCACAGGTGTCAGAACGCTCTGCAAATATACACCATATTCCGTCAAAGCGATGTTTCTTCCGTTATGATAAAACAATGGTACGCCTAGCTCTTTTTCCAACCGACGAATACTCTGTGTCAGAGATGGCTGAGCAATATGCAACTGCTCTGCCGTTTTTGTCACATGTTGGTTTTTTGCCACAGCACAAAAGTATTCCAGTTGCAGCAATTCCACTTTTTTCACCTTCCCTCTTCTCTTATGCAGTACTACAAACCATACACGGCTCCGTTTGTTTTTCCGGGCAGTGTAAAATCTACAGCGATCCCACAGACTGCATCGCATAATATTGCAGCACATAAAACGCATCAAACGAATCCACTATTCCGTCTGCATTCACATCCATATATAAATAATTTTCAATATCCTCACCATGGGATGCCCCTGCTTGAATCCAAACACAAGCCTGCAGCATCAAAAATGCATCAACTGTATCCACATTCCCGTTCTGATCAATATCGCCGATGCCGTATTCAGAGATATTCTGCAATATATCATCTGGATCTGTAAAACTCTCCTGTGTTATTGTTGTTTGCGATTGCATTGTGCAACTTGTACTTGTCTTACTGGTTCTTATTGTGCTTGTACTGGTTGATACTGTTGTTGTTGTTTCAGAATTACACTCCATCGTCGTATTGTAACTTGTCATACTGGCAGAAGTCAAAACAGCAGAAGTAGTTTGTACTGACTGTTGCGTTGTCGTTTGATTCGTAGTAGTAGTCACGGCATAAGATGCCAGCAATTCGAACGTCCGATGAAATTTAGCTGCATATGTCTGCGCCGTAGAGTTTTCCCACCCTAGCAACTTTGCATAACTAGGAAACATATCTTCATCCATTGCAATTTGAGTTTCCGGGTTCAAAAACGCAAAGTATGAAATATATGTTCCGGAAAAGCTGTCTGACGCCAGTGACTGCAAACTTTCAGGAAATGTGACTGCACTCATACTGTAACAATTGGCAAAAGCACGCGAACCAATAACAGTCAGATTGGTCATGGCATCAAAAATCCCGATTTCTTGTGTAGATTGAAGTGCAAAACAACCTTCAAATGCGCCTTCTGGAATCTGAGCCAACTGATTGGACAAGGTGATATTACGAAGAGATGTACAGTTTCGAAATGCATTTGTTCCCAGCGTCTGTAAATTAGAAAGCGGAGAAACATCATACAATGCGGTACAACCATCAAAAGCACCGTAGCCAATCGTTTTTACATGATCTGCCGCCATTACCGTACGAAGCGATGTACAATCTTGAAATGTACCAGCTCCAATTTCTTCCACCGTATCCGATAGTGTCACAGATTGCAAAGATTCACAACCCAAAAATGCATTTTCAGCCACTTTCTGAATTCCAGTCAAAAAAACAACCGATTCAACGTTCACTTGATTATTCAAAAAACCGCTCGCAAGTACCCGCACACTCTGAGGAATAATAACAAGCTGGGCTTCTCCAGCATATTCCAGCAAAACTCCATTACAGACTTTCCAGTCACCTTGCTGGGAATCAAGCCACATTGTATGGAAAAAGGCATCTTTTCCCACGGACTGAATACTTTTCGGCAAATCCAGTGTTTTCATGCTGGTACACATTGTAAAAGCATAATTTCCAATGCACTGCAATCCCTCCGGAAATGTTACATTTGCTAGGCTAGTACAGTTCGAAAACGCATTATCCCCAATTTTCAAC
>CASEVP010000111.1 GCA_949291345.1 uncultured Ruminococcus sp. | reverse complement strand
ATTGCCAGGTGCATTTCCGGTTGCCAACATAAAGCGCAAAGCATCTGCACCGTATTCTTCAATAACTTTCAGCGGATCAATACCATTTCCCAGAGATTTCGACATCTTACGTCCCTGTTCGTCACGCACCAAACCGTGAATCAATACGGTATTGAAGGGTACTTCTCCCATATTTTTAAGGCCGGAGAACATCATACGTACTACCCAGAAAAAGATAATATCATAGCCGGTAACCAATGTATTGGTAGGATAAAAATACTTCAGATCCTCTGTTTGCTCTGGCCAGCCTAGGGTAGAAAACGGCCACAAGGCAGAACTAAACCAAGTATCTAACGTATCTGGATCTTGTCGCATAGGTTTACCACATTTCGGGCAAACAGCACTATTTTCCTTTGTAACAACCATCTCACCGCAATCGTCACAGTAAAATGCTGGAATCTGATGCCCCCACCAAAGTTGACGAGAAATACACCAGTCTTTGATATTTTCCAGCCAATGGAAATAAATCTTATTAAAACGCTCTGGTACAAATTTGGTCTTTCCGGACTTTACAGCATCAATCGCCGGCTGCGCCAAAGGCTGCATTTTAACAAACCACTGCTTGGAAACTCTCGGTTCTACAGTCGTACCACAGCGGTAACAAGTACCGACGTTATGACTATATTCCTCAATTTTTACCAATGCACCTTCCTCTTCTAAGTCTTTAACAATCGCCTTTCTTGCCTCATAACGATCCATACCTGCATATTTGGGATAATCGTCCGTGATCTTGGCATCGTCAGTCATCACATTAATTATTGGCAAATCGTGCCGAAGTCCTACTTCAAAATCATTGGGGTCATGAGCGGGTGTAATCTTTACCACGCCAGTTCCAAAATCCATTTCCACATAGTCATCTGCCACAATGGGAATTTCTCGATGTACCAAAGGCAGAATCAATGTTTTGCCCACCAAGTCTTTGTAGCGTTCATCATTCGGGTTGACTGCTACAGCAGTATCGCCCAAAAGTGTTTCTGGACGAGTAGTAGCCAATTCCAGATAACCGCTGCCATCTTTCAGAGGATATCGTAAATGCCAAAAATGCCCTGCCTGATCCTCGTATTCCACTTCGGCATCGGAAATGGAAGTCAGGCACTTAGGACACCAATTGATGATTCGTTCCCCCCGATAGATCAATCCTTCTTCATAATATTTGATAAATACTTCTTTGACTGCCTTGTTGCAGCCTTCATCCATAGTAAACCGTTCTCTAGTCCAGTCACAGGATGAGCCCAACTTTTTCAACTGTTCCACAATCCTGCCGCCATATTGCTTTTTCCAGTCCCATGCACGTTGTAAAAATCCTTCCCGTCCAAGATCTTCTTTTTTCAGACCCTCTTTTCGCATCGCCTCTACAATTTTAGCTTCGGTCGCAATGGAAGCATGATCTGTGCCGGGCAACCATAACGTACTATAACCTGACATTCGTTTATAACGAATCAAAATATCCTGCAATGTTTCATCCAAAGCATGTCCCATATGCAGCTGCCCGGTGATATTAGGCGGTGGAATTACAATGGTATAGGGTTGTTTTTTCGAATCCACCTGAGGGGTAAAGCTGCCGCTATCATTCCACATTTGATAAATGCGATCCTCAAAGTCTTTGGGGTTATAAGATTTTGCCAATTCTTGCTTCATACTTTTTTTCCTTTCAAATTTAGGATAATATGGATTGCCGCATAAAAAACACCCCGGCAATCCGGAGATTGCTCAGGGCGAACCAAAAGTCCGTGTTACCACCTGAATTCGGCACATAAAAATACCGCACTCATGCAGGATGATTTCCTACTGTGCTATAACGGGCACACCCGTTGCAAATTACACATTTTCATAAAAACTTCGTCTGCACTGCTCCAAGGCTACCTTCTCCTGCGCTGACCGAAAACTTACACCAACCGTTTTCTCTCTATAGGACCGTATACAGGATACTCTTCCTTTTCTTTGCATGTCAATTTTACTTTTCTTATTATATAAAATATTAAATATTTTGTCAAGGGGCTGTAAGAAAAACTTGTATCTCGGTCAAATGATTTCGTATATAAAACTTTTGATTGCAGAAATAAAACTTTATTAAACGATACCTCCTAGTTTCTAATTAGCAAAATCATTAAGCAATCGTTTTTACATTATTACCTTAAACAATTTATTCAACTATCTGCTCTCACGTTTTGCAAATTTGCCTTCTAGTCTTTTTTTCAAATCTAAAATATTCTGTTCAATCTCTTTTATAGTATGCAAGAACACAGTGTCCGACTGCCCTGTCGGGTCATCAAGATTCCAGTCCTCTCTATGTTGGCAAGGAAGAAACGGGCATGACACATTGCACCCCATTGTTATAACCACATCCACAGAAGGAATATCCGATATATGTTTGCTGTACTGCGTGACTTCCATATCGATTCCATATAACATTTTCATTAAGCGAACTGCATCCTGATTAATATGTGACTGTACTACTGTACCAGCAGAATGGCTCTCAAACACATCCCCGGCAAGTTTTTTTCCTAGTGCTTCTGCGATCTGACTGCGGCAAGCATTATGAACACAAATAAATGCAACTTTAGGCAGACTACTCATATTATTACCCTCCATAAAACGGACATCGACCTTTTATGCAATGTTTATTCCTTTCTGAACGAGAACAACGAATTATACTTCGTTCCATAGTAACACCAAACGTGTTTTCCGTAAATTGTACCGCCTCGATCACTGCAAGATATGAATCTCGTTTGCAGCAGCGCGGTCCTCCGATTTCTCCAATTTTGTTTAAAGCTCGGGATGTCAACTGGTTTGAATATCCCCACGTATTCTGTGATAACGGCGTTGAACAGGTAAGAATCGATGCATAAATTCCAACACTGATACCAGCACCGCATGCACCCCAGAATCCACAGGCTCCACCTGGTACTTGTTTTCCTCTCCGATACATCTCATACAATGCGCTTTCCAAATTAATTTTACCACCGGCATTATGATATGCAGTCAACAATGCAGCGCCAACCATCACATGATGTTCCGGACCATGCATATGACAAAACGGCATCGACATCATTTTTTCTAGGATCGCAATGGGGTCTTTTGAAAATTCACCAAGACACATCCCAATTAAACTGTCCATACCGTTTGTATGACATGCATCGCAAACAAAATGTCCTTTTTCACAGCAAGTTCTGCTGTTTATTTTTTTGTGACAAATTGCACATTCCATTGAAAGTTCTTCCTTCAAATATTTTAAAGGAGCTCCACAAATTAGACATTCTTCTTTCATCATTTATCTTCTCCAATCAAATTATACAATGTCTGCAGGAACATTACACAAAGTCAATCACATTATCCTCCTATTTTGGTCATTCCATCAGTAAACATCACAAACAATTTGTCATCCATGCAATATTGCATTTAAAGCATACTTAAATCAAATAGATGAGATTACATCTTACTTTCAAGTTTTATTATTGATTCTTTAACTATATCATATACGCCGAAAAAAGTCAATCAAACACTTGCGACATAAAAGTTTGTATGATATAATAATAACCTAGCTCGGCAAATGATGTAAGTTACTCGCCGGTTTAATGGTCATATCGTAGTACAAAATATTAATCTAAAGCGGTACAATTGTTTCAATTTCTTTCCATATTACTGATTCTGCGGCTATTTCTTTGCCATTTTAACATTTCCAATAACATAACATAAATTTAGTGCAATCATTTTTGACTTTTGAAAGGAGTGCTTTTCTGTGCTGAAAAAACATTGGAAATTACCCAAGAATGTTACTGAGTGTTTGTATCGGTTAGAACAGCATGGATTTACAGCATATATTGTTGGCGGTTGCGTACGAGATCTGCTATTGGGGGTTGTCCCTCATGATTGGGATATTTGCACCAGTGCACTACCAGCTCAAATAAAAAAAATTTTTTCAGACTGCAAGACATTAGACATTGGAGAAAAACATGGCACAATCACAGTAATTTTTGAAAAAAAAACATATGAAATTACCACATACCGCATTGATGGCAGTTATACTGATCACCGCAAACCAGACACAGTAATGTACACAGATAATCTGGAAGAAGACTTGAGACGAAGAGATTTTACAATAAATGCAATGGCTTTTCATCCTCAAAAAGGGATTTTGGATTATTTTCGAGGACAAGAAGATCTACAATTACGTTGTATTCGATGTGTAGGGAATCCACAGACCCGATTTTCTGAAGATGCGCTTCGTATCATTCGTGGATTACGGTTTGCTGCCTATTATTCATTTCACCTAGAACAACAAACAGCATCCGCAGCCATTCAATTGCGAAAATTGCTGCAAAAAATTTCCACAGAGCGAATAGATGCTGAGTTTCAAAAAATGTTACAAACATCAACACCATCTGCGCTTGTTACTGTTTTACGTGAATATTTTCCAATTTGGACTATTATTTTTCCTGAATGGAATTCTATGAAATGGTGTACGCAAAATCATCCAAGACATTTATACTCTGTTTGGGAACATACACTACATGCATTAGAACAAACACCCAATGATCCAATTATTCGTTGGGTTATCCTGTTTCATGACAGTGGAAAACCGATGACGAAGTCGACGGACAGTAATGGAATCGATCACTTTATTGGACATGCAGCCGTCAGTGAAACCATTGCCCGGCAAGTACTAATCCGACTACATGCTGACAAAAAACGAATACATGATGTATGTACATTAATCCGATTACAGGAAAAGCCCCTACCAGTTACAAGAAAAAGCATGAAACGCCTTATGATGCAAGAAGATGTAACTACGATATTGCGACTTTTCGATATACACCAAGCAGATTGTGCCGGACAAAATCCTATGACAACCGTAACATATCGAAAAGACATACAATTGGCACGAGAATGTTTACAGCAACTTTTACAGGAAAAGGCATGCCTGCATTTAAAGGATCTGCAAATAAGTGGAAAAGATTTGCTTGCAATAGGCATCCCAGAAGGACCTATCATTGGAAAAACACTTCAATATCTGCTGGAAATAATTGTTGATGAAACAATACCAAACACAAGAGAAGCTTTGATCACAGCTGCACAAGACTACTATCAGAACGAAATACGACAACACATCATAAAGAAATAATTATTGCCCCCAAATTTTTTTTATTATTATTCAAAAAGAAAAACGAAAATGATATGAAAAGACACCGGTTTACTGTAAACCAGCTCACTACTGTATCAACAACGAAAAAGTACAATCTCTCTAAAGTTTGAAATTGTCAATATTACTTGACACATTTTCTGCAAGGATTTTGAAGTTAAGCAGCAGCTGACAGTGCGGTATAGAATCTCTGAAATTTTACAGCAGATGGAATTCCACCAATCGACAAGCATATTCTGCGGTTACTCCAGTAACTCATAAAATATCTCCAGACCATGGTTTTCAATTCTTCCATGGTGTCATTCTCAGTTATTTTGCCTTGATTTCATTAATATCTGTTACGCTCTTTTTTAGCGGTGCATCCGCTGATAAATCACGTTTCAAAAGATCATCTGATTTCCGGGATTCATGATCCACTTTGTGTTTGAGTGCCTGATACATCCGAATTCAGCCCTAATCAGCTTCTTCTAAAAACATTTATTTTAGTTGATTCTTAAAATAAATTTGGTTATCCAAATTCATTTCTTAAAGGCTATCTACCCCTAAACCATCCAAAAATGAAAGGTTGTAAAATGGGTTCAGAGCATCACGCAACAGCCTAAGGAAGATGACATTTTAGATAAGGCAGAGCCGATGAAATTGTGAGTTGACTCACAGATCATCGGCTCTTTATATTGAGTATTGAATTTTGAGTTGACTATAATGGCAAACACATTTTGACTTCAAGTCCACCGTATTCGCTATGTCTGATTTCTACTGTTCCTTTGTGAGCAGCAGCAATTTGTTTCACAATAAGCAATCCCAAACCGTGGCATTGCTCTGATGTATTTTCATCACAGACCATATAGTGAGGGGAATTATTCAGTTTGTTGATTTGTTCATCTGTAGCTCCGACCCCATTATCTGAAACAACAATGTTACAGCTTCTGTCGCACTCTTTAACAGCAACATAAATTGTGCAGCCGTCTGCATTATGGTTTATGCTGTTTTGTATCAAATTGCTGACAGCTCTTTTTATCAAATCTTTATCTGCATTTATGATAAGGGTATTTAAGTCGCTGTCGGTGAGCCATTCAATAGGATACTTACCGCCAATATCGAAATTGATGAAATCCACAACGATTTGCCGAACAGCAGAAATAACATTAACCTGCTCAATATGCGTCGGCTGCATATTATATTCCAACTTTGAAGCAAGGTTCAGGTCATTTATAAGGTTTTTTATTCGTTGACTCTGCTTAACGATAACCGCAGCTTTTTGCCGTTCCTCTTCTGGTAATTGTTTGCTGCTTTCCAACTGACTTGCATAACCCATAACCATTGAAAGAGGTGTGCGTATGTCGTGCGATACGCCTGCAATCCAATTTGCTCTTGCTGTTTCTTTTTTCTTGAGCTGATAATTTTGACTTTGCAATACTTCGGAAGTTCGATTAATGTTCGCAGATATTTCTGAGAGTACACCTTTTTCTTTCAGTACAACAGGTTGCCCAGTGTGCAATGCTTGAATGCCGTCCGTAATGGGCTTTATAGATTTCAGCAGTTTCGTGTTTGCTGTCATATAAATGAAAAAAATAATTAAAACATTTATTGCTAATACGACGAGAATGGTTTTGGGCAAGTTGGCAATAAATTGATAGTCCCAACTCGGCCACATATGTTTCCAATAGCTATCTTTGGGATAGCCAAGAACAATCAGCCCGTTTTTGCCTTCTCCTGTAAAAGTCGGGTATCCATCAATATATCCACGGGTAAGATTAGCTATATCGCAAGCTGTATATTCCAAAGGAACGGTATTGGGAAGATTGCCCGAATGCCAGACGCATTCTCCCGTTGCGTTATCAATGTAAACAGCCCATACATTTTGAGCGTTTAGTTCCTCAATCATTGTATCGGGCATTACATAGCCTTGTTCTGTTTTTTTTATACTTTCTGCGGCTTGCTCCGCCGTTTTCCACGGAGAGCCGTTCGGTGCTTGTGTGGCAGCTATGATGGCTAAAATGATAAAATTCATCACAAGTATTAAAAAAGAACTTAACATCAAAATGCCGACAAAGCGTTTAATTAACTTTGGTACGCTTTTCATATTATTTGTCCCCCACGATGAGCTTATATCCTAAGCCCCTAATTGTTATCAGAGAAACAGGCTGCGAAGGGTTGATTTCAATTTTTTCACGAATGCGGCGAATATGCGCCATTAGAGAATTTTCATACCCATATGGATTGTCACCCCAAGCAGCTTCACACAAAGCGTCAAGCGTAACAATGCGTCCTGCATTTCGGTATAATGCGGCAAGTATATCGTGTTCTTTTGCCGTGAGAGCAATATGCTCTCCGTTTTTGATAACTTCAGCACGGTCAAAATCTATCTCGCTGCCCGACAACTTAACAATTGGATTTTCTCCCTTATAACTTCTGCGGAGAATGGCGTTTACACGGTAGATAAGCTCTTTTGGTAAGAACGGCTTGACAATATAATCATCAGCCCCAAGTCCAAATCCACGAAATTTGTCATCGTCCTCTCCACGAGCTGTCAAAAACAAAACAGGGTAGTCAGACTTGCTTTTTAATTGTTCCATAAGGTCAAAACCATTACCATCAGGCAACATTACATCAAGAATTGCAAGCTCTGGTTGAAATGCTTCCGATATATTAAGTGCTTCTTTAACCGTTTTGGCTGTTTTGAGATTGCAAAATCCATTGTCGGCAAAGATAGATAAAACCATATCTAAAAGCTCCTGCTCATCATCAACAAGCAAGATGCGTTTCTTCTTTAAAAAGTTAAAATCCATTTTTACGCCCCCTTTGTGCTTATCATTATAACATATAAATATGTCTTTTTCTAATGTACAAATAAAAAGTAAGGTAAATGTAAGGTAGGGAGAAGGT
>CASEVP010000110.1 GCA_949291345.1 uncultured Ruminococcus sp. | reverse complement strand
CATAGAAATGATGCTTCTCTTCTGCTATTTTCTTCAATGTATGCACTTTGCAGCTATATTTTAGGATATTATTGGAATATTATCTGGCTGGATACGGTTGCACTTTTACCGCTGGTGGCGTTGGGACTTGTATATCTTGTGCGCGATGGGAAATATCGTACCTACATTATTGCATTGGGACTTTCTCTTTTTTGCAATTTTTATATTGGAATTTTTACTTGTATTTTTGCAGTTGTTTGGTTTTTGTGCCTCTGTGTATTCTATTTGCGCCCAAAGCTGTTGCCGGGGCGTGTTGTTTTAATGTTAATTTCGTCTTTGCTGGGTGGTGCTTTGGCGGCAGTTTTATTAATTCCAACATATCAGGCGTTACAGTTAACATATAGTGTGCAAAATACTTTTCCATCAACTTGGGAGTTTTATACAAGCTTTCGGGAAGTATTGGCAAATGTCATTAGTTTTCATGCACCGACTTCAAAAGATGGTTTGCCGAACCTAGCAAGCGGTATTTTGTGTTTAATTTTGTTGGGCCCATTTTTACGCTCTGCATTGGTGCGTATTCGAGAAAAAGTTGCTGCGGTTTTCTTTTTATCATTTTTGATTATTAGTTGCAATTGTAATGTACTGAATTATATTTGGCATGGGTGCCATTTTCCGAATTTACTGCCGTATCGTTTTTCCTTTCTGTTTTCTTTTGTATTGATTACGGTGGCATATCGTGCGTTTACCCTAATGTTGGAACAAAAATGGAAAATATATGATGTGTTGGCAATGCTTTTTGTACTTTTAGGGGTGTTTTTGCTTTCATATGGTATACAGGAAGACAAAGCAGTGTTTTATTCCTTTGTAATTGGTTTATTGTATGTTGTGATTCTCATTTTTTATTATCGAAATCTGCTTTCAAGAAAAATGATGTATGTCAGCATGTCGTTGGTTTTGTGTGTGGAACTGTTTCAAAATGTCAGATTAGGAACTGAACAGGTATCTACATCCGATCGAGATTCTTATCCATATTTATCGGCATCTGTAGAACCGCTTTTGGATAAGGTTGAACATTTGGAATCTATGCCCGGTAATACCCGATTAAATCGGACTGAATTGTCTTCCTGGTATACGCTGAATGCACCGGCATTGTATGGATATCATGGTTTTTCTTTGTTTTCTTCTACCGCAAATGCATCTGTTAGCAGATGGATGGATGGTATGGGATTTCCGGCTTCAGAAGCGGGAAATCGTTATTATTATGCTGGTGGGACGCCACTTTCCAACCTTTTTTCCAATATTATGTATTTGGTAGGTGCAGGCACATCTGTCATGGACACTGAAAACTGGGAACAGATTGCCATAGAGTCAAATTGTTATTTGTATCAAAATCGATATCCAGGTGCAATTGGTTTTTGTGTGAAATCGGATTTGCAGAAATATGAACTATATGCGGACACCGATCCATTTGTAAATCAGAACGAACTGTTCCGATTGGCGACCGGTATTGAAGAAGAACTATTTACGAAAGTAGAAATTCAGTCCACAAGCTGTGAAGGAATGACACTTACCCCGATCGGTGGAGATAATTATTCCTACCAGCTTGAACAGGGAGCAAATCAGAGAAAAATGGAGTATTCTTTTTCTACTTCTGATAAAACCAATTTGTATGGCTATTTCTATGCAGAGCATGGAGGTTCGATATCAGTTTTAAAAAATGGAAGTTATTACAATAGATATGCATATTCAGCATATCCGTATATTTTTTCGATGGGAACATGTCAATCGGGAGATACCTTATCTCTTTCTACCACGTTTGCAGAAGACGCATCGTCCGGCTGGGCGACCGTTTATGCGTATCGCATGAACCAGGAAGTATGGGAAAAAGGCTATAAAAAACTAATTTCTGATGCATTCACAGTGGAAATGGAATCGGATACTGAAATTGTAGGTAATGTAACAGCAACAGAAGATGGTTTGTGCTATTTTTCGATACCGTATGACAGAGGGTGGCACGTTGAGGTAGATGGAGAGCCTGCAGAAGTTGTACTGATTGGAGATGCAATGATTTCTGTTCCAGTTTCTGCCGGAACGCATACGATTCGTCTTTCCTATTGTCCACCCGGATTTGTTGTAGGAAGTTGTATGACCGGTGGTGCGGTATTAATTTTAGTTGCCGCTTTTGTTGTGGAACGAAAACGAATCGGACGTGGTTGACGCCTGTGAAAATAGGAACTGCGTAAAATACTTATGCGGTGTCGGAGGAAGAATTAGTATGAGAAATTTGAAAGTGACAATGGCGTTTAGAGGAACAAAATATCATGGATTTCAGCGGCAACTTAATGCATTGACAATACAAGAAGTAGTCGAGGGGGCATTGTCTAGGCTTTTTAATGAATCGGTGCAGATACAAGGCTGTTCCCGAACGGATACCGGTGTACATGCGAGAGAATTTGTTTTCACAATGCAGACGGAAAAGTCACTTCCAGCACGCAATATTATCCGTGGGGCAAGTGGTTATCTGCCGGATGATATTTCAATTTATCGAGTCGAAGAGGTTCCATTAGATTTTCATGCACGGTTTAGTAGTATTGGAAAAGAATACATGTATCGCATTCATAATAGTGAAAGTAAAAACCCGTTTACCACAGATTTGGAATTGCATTACCGTAGAAAATTGGATATTGAATTGTTGCGAGAAGCCGCATTCCATTTTGTAGGGACACATGACTTCGCTGCGTTTTGTTCAAATTGTACAGAAAAACAGAATACAATTCGTACAATATACGACATCCAAATAGAAAAACAAGAACAAACTGTGATATTGCTTGTCAAAGGAAATGGATTTTTGTATAATATGGTTAGGATTTTAATTGGAACATTACTAAATGTCAATGAAGGACAGATAAAATTAGAGCAATTGGATGCGATATTGGCATCAAGAGATCGTGTACGAGCAGGCATGACAGCGCAGCCGCATGGACTGACCCTGAATCGTGTGTTTTATGAAACTGTGTGAAAATTCGTAAGCAGAAAGGAGCGTTAGAACGTGAATCGTGATTCTGAGGATATGATAGACAATCGGAAAAGGCGGCATCGATTAAAGTCGTTTCGTAATATTGTCATTTTTTTTCTGATCGTGGCTTTTTGTGGATATCTATATATGCAGCGGGATGCTTGGATTCCACGATTGGAAGGGATAGGCAGCCGTTATCATTCTGTGACGGAAAATGATGGTGAACTGGCAGAAGGGAATTTCCCGTTGTTATTTTCGGGCAGTTCTGGCTACCAGGCTGAACTTGTGGATGATACCCTGTTTTTTCTCCATGATGCGTATCTGGAATTATACTCGCTGCATGGTGATCATAAAGATACACGGCAGCATGCTTATCAAAATGCTATGATAAGCACATCATCCAAATATGCGCTTTTATATGAAAGCGGCGGAACTTCTTTTCGACTTGACTCTAAAAACAAGAATATTTATAATAAATCGGTAGATGATGATATCATTACAGGGAAAGTCAGTGATAACGGGAACGTCGTTTTGATTACAGAATCCGGCTCTTATGCCTGTACGATACAGGTGTATGACAATACTGGTAAACGTATTTATCAACGCGATTGTCTGGAACATGTAGTCGACGTGTCGTTTCACAAAGATGAGGATGGTTGCTTTTTTACATCCATTCAGGTGCAGAATGGTGTACTACAGAGTACTGTGACAAGCGTTCTGTTTCACCAAGTAGATACACAATGGACATCACTTCCAATGGATACCATGGCAATTACGACGGGTGTTTCTTACGATGGAAGTTTGTGTGTTATAGGAGACACATCTTGTACATATTTTAGTGATACGGGGGAAGTATTGAGCACATTTTCTTATGATGCCAGTCTTCTTAGCGAGCATTATGAAAATGGGAGAGTTGCACTAATCCTTCAGGATGATCAAACACGTGCAACAACCCTTGTATTGCTGGATAAGTCGGCTTCAGATCTGGAAAAAGTGCCGATTGAGGATACAGCAGAACTTGTGAAAGTGTTTGAAGGTGATGCAATTGTAATGTGTCCGGGGAAAGTAACTTCTTATGATTTTTCCGGAACAGCGCTAGCAACGGTGTCGTTGGAGGGAGCATACACTTCCTTCATTAAACGGGATGGTTATCTGTTCCTGATGGGATATGAACAAATGGATCGAGTCGACTTTAAGGAGTAGCTTGTGAAAGAATTAATGGATCAGACATGGTGGTTATACGACCTGATTGTAATTGCAATTATGGTGCTTTGTATCTGGAATGGGTGGAAAAATGGGATAATGCGTTCATTTTTTAGCCTACTTGGATATGCAGCAGCGTTGGCAAGTGCTGCAGTGGCTGCACAGCCGGCAGCAGAATTTGTGTTTGATAAATGGATTGAGGAACCTTGTGCAGTACTTTTAGAAGAAAAATTGGAACAATACGATTTGACAAATGCATTACAGACTGCAATATCTGATTATGGGATTCAATTGGATGAGGCTACACTGCAAGAAATTGCGGCAAAGCCCGAAAATGCTGAAAATACGTTGTATACGGCAATTTCACAAAAAACTGGTGTTCCATTGGAAATACTGCAACAGCGTCTATCGGATACCATACAGAATACGGCGATTCAGACCTTTTCCGGTATGCCTAAATGGATGAAGGAAGCGCTGTTCTCTGATCAGGAAGCAGATCAAATGCAAAATCGTGCTGTAGAAACTATGGCATTGATGTTAAGCGGAGATGGTAAATCTGCGTCAGAAACATTAACAAACCAATATGTTCGTCCGATGTGTATTCCAATCTTGAAAACATTTACATTTTCTGTATTATTCCTCTTGATTTCTTTGCTCATTCAGGTTATAATAAAAGGGATATTCGTGTTGCGGCGAACAGGTACGATACATGGGATCGATCAGATTGTGGGAGCAGCAGCGGGAATGGTAGAGGGAATTGTTTTGGTTTTTATTATGGCAAAAATCACAAGCTGGCTTGTTCTACACCATGTAGATACAATTGGCTTTTTTCACGAAGAAGCAATTAACAAAACGTTTCTGTTTCAAGCAATATATCATATTGTGACATAGGTGAGCACGAAGATCTAGTAGCAGATGCATGAGATTTTTAGTGGTTTTGGTTTGATGCCGCTCCATAAATAGAAAGGTGAGAGATAGCGTATGATGTTATGCAGTCGTTGCAAAAAACGTCCGGCAGTTGTATTAATTACAGCAATGCAGGGCGGACAGAAGAAGAATGAGGGCTTATGTCTGATTTGTGCGAAAGAAATGAATATTCCGCAGGTTGATGAATACATGAAACAAATGGGTATATCGGATGATGAGTTGGAGCAGATTTCTAATCAGATGATGGAACTAATGGACGGAGAAGGCTTTGAAGTGGGTGGCTCCGGTGTAATTCCGCAGTTTTTGCAGAATATGATGAAGGAAAACGAAAAGGAAAATTCAGAGGGAAAAGCAGAGTTATCTGGTGATCTTGCCACAAGTGCTTCGGAAGATGAAAATGGAATCCCCAAAAGAACTAGAAATTCCAATACAAAAGGAAAAAAAGAACCTAAATTTTTAGGGCATTATTGTACCAACTTGAGCAAACGTGCGCAAGAGGGAAAAATGGATGCTGTTATTGGGAGAGATAAAGAAATATCGAGAGTTATTCAAATTCTTTCTCGTCGTACTAAAAACAATCCTTGTTTGATTGGAGAACCTGGTGTAGGTAAAACTGCCATTGCAGAGGGCATTGCACAGCGAATTTGCGAAGGAAACGTACCGATGCATCTCAGAGATAAGAAAATATACTTATTAGATTTAACATCGTTGGTTGCAGGTACGCAGTTTCGGGGACAGTTTGAGAGCCGTGTAAAAGGTCTGATTGCTGAAGTAAAACAAGAAAAAAATATCATTTTATTCATCGATGAAGTGCATAACCTCGTCGGTGCAGGAAACTCAGAAGGTTCGATGAATGCTGCAAATATCTTGAAGCCTGCATTGTCCAGAGGGGAAATTCAAGTAATAGGTGCGACAACATTTGAGGAGTACCGGAAATATATTGAAAAGGATTCCGCATTAGAACGACGTTTTCAGCCAGTTACAGTCAATGAGCCTACGGTCGAAGAAACTGTTGAGGTGTTAGAAGGAATTGCAAAGTATTATGAGCAATATCATCGTGTGCATATTTCAAAAGAAATGATTCGACTTTGCGCAGTATTGGCTGAGCGCTATATTACAGATCGCTTTCTGCCGGATAAGGCTATTGACTTGTTGGATGAAGGCTGTGCATGTACAAACCTGCGATCAAAGGAAATTGCAGAATATGATGCATTGTCGAATCAGTTGATGCAGTTAGAAGAGAAAGAATCTGTTTTGGAAAGTGAAAACGAGATTAATTATGAAGAATTGGCAGAAGTAAAGAGCAGCATTATTCGAAAAAAGGATGAAATTTCCAAAGCAAAGGTTGCACTGGAACAGGTGCAAGTGACGGATGCAGATTTGGCAAAGGTAATTGAATTGTGGACGGGTATACCCGCGCACAAAATTGCTGAGACAGAGTTTACAAAGCTTGCAAATCTAGAAGAACGATTGAAAGAAAAAATTATTGGTCAAGATGAAGCAGTAGATTTATTATCAAAAGCCATTAAGCGTACACGTGTACAATTGAGTCCTCGTCGACGTCCTGCTTCTTTTATATTTGTTGGTCCAACGGGGGTTGGAAAGACAGAATTGGTAAAAGTGTTGGCAAATGAACTCTTTGATAGTAATGAACCGCTGATTCGGTTGGATATGACGGAGTTCATGGAAAAGCATTCTGTGGCAAGAATGATTGGTTCTCCTCCGGGATATGTGGGTTATGATGAAGCAGGGCAGTTAACAGAAAAAGTGCGTCGTCGTCCGTATTCTGTCATCTTATTTGACGAGATTGAAAAAGCACATCCAGATGTGATGAATATTTTAATGCAAATACTTGACGAAGGAAAAATAGATGATGCACAGGGCAGAACGGTTAGCTTTGAGAATACAGTTATCTGTATGACATCTAACGCTGGTT
>CASEVP010000109.1 GCA_949291345.1 uncultured Ruminococcus sp. | reverse complement strand
TAACCGGTCTTATCGCCAAGGAAAATGTTGTTGCGACATATGGTTCCCTTTACCATTTCGGGGGTGAACTTTCTGAAAATGGTACAGAAATCTGGAGCGAGTTCTCTGCAAGCTTTACCGCTTTGTCAGGATTCTCCTTCTTAGTGTTCAACTTGCTGTGTGCACCTTGTTTTGCCGCAATGGGTGCCATCAAAAGAGAAATGAACAATGCCAAATGGACCGCATTTGCAATTGGTTATCAATGTATCTTCGCATACGCTGTTTCATTATGCATTTACCAAATTGGTTCGGCTTTCACTGGAAACATAAACATTCTAGGATTAATTGCAGCAATCATAATCATTTCCTTGGTTCTCTTTATGCTGTTAAAGCCTTACAAAGAAAATAACAAACTAAGTGCTCGAATCAAAGTATAATTAGATTACAGAAAGGAGCGTTAAGCTATGGGTACTTTTATCGTTTCCATTGTTCTTATAGCCGTTATCACCCTTGTCATTTTAAAAATACGAAATGAAAAAAAACATGGCAAATCTTCCTGTAGTTGTGGCTGTGGCAGTTGTCCTAATACTTCAATTTGTCATGCAAACAAGCACAGTTCCCCCAAGACAACACATCATCAATGACCAAATACAGAAAAATTTATAATGCACAACAAAAAAGGCAACACTGCAACAATAATTTGGCAATCCGCTGCTGGTGTTACCTACATCCTTCCAAAGGAGAACGGTCTTAAACGTTCTCCTTTTCATTTATATTTCTCCTCATGTTCATAAAATGCAGAAAATCAGAATCCTTTTTCCTTCAACTCATGCACGATATCCACATAAAATTCCCGCACATCAAATCCGTCAATATTTTCACGATTGAGATCTATCATATCGCCATGAGAAATACCTCGTTTATACTGCCAGTTTTCATTGACGAGAGAAAACTTTTCGCCCCACTTCATAGCGGTTACGGAAACCAATCCGTCATTTTCTCCATCAAAATATTTGACTAAATGATAAGAAAAATTCAGCGGAAATTTTCCACCAGCAGCCTTTGTCATCTTAGAGCCGACACTTTGATAATATACACCCTGTACATCCGGCGTCGCATCATTGAATGCTTGACATCGGCTTGCTGTCAAGTCAAACACTGCTTCAGTAAAATTGGGATTTTGATCCCCTAATTTTTTTAAAGTTCGATTATATCGATTCGCAATTTTCATTCTGACTTTTATAGGTACTTTATTCAGTAAGAATTCTGCGAATACACATCCTGTATGCGGCGTGTTAATCGTGGTCAATGTTGCAACGTAAGGTGCCATGCCATACTGGGATATAGCACAACGAGCATCCAAACCTCCTTTGGAATGGGCAATAATATTGACCTTTTCACAACCAGTTTCGTGCACAATTTCTTTAATTCTTAACGCAAGCTGCCTTCCACAAGCATTTACAGATGCAGCAGACTCTTGTTCACCATAATATATTACAGCACCATTCCGCATCAGCGCATGAGGAATTCGACCCCAGTAATTGAAAAAACGGATATCTCGGAAAAATATCCCATGCACCAAAAGAATTGGATATTTTGTATGACAAATTTCATTTTCGGCTCGAACAGCATCTAACTGCCATTTTTCTTCTTCAAAAACGGTCTCTCTCCAACTAATCCGTATAATCTTCCAAAGTATAAATACATTGACTATTGGGATCCATCCGAAAAGCACACCTAGGACTCTCCACTTGATTCCCAACTGTACCGAAGTTGTATATACACGAATAATTCCATTCCAATACAATAACATCATACAAAAGAGCATCACTGCCGTATTTCCAATTTTCGCCCACAACGGCAAAGAAGAAAATCTGATAATATAGACAGAAAAACAGAAATCTATGGGGCAAAGTACACAAAACCATAACAAAAGCTGACAACCATTTTTCAAAATACGCAGCCTTAAAGAGGCATACGTTTTCAAAGATGGACAGATATTTAAAAAAATCCATATTCCCACGCAAATTACACCTGCCACCACCTTTCCGGCAACAGGCATTGGAAGCAAGCCGCAAAATGCCAGCCAATTATGCGTAAAAAAATACAAAAGTCCCTTACATCCACACATTATCCCTTTTCGGACCATTTCATTCATTTCCCCTTCCCATTTTACTTTGCGTGATTATGTGATATGACATCTCCTCTGTCAACCACGGCATGATATCCGACACTTTCTATTTTCTTTCGAAGCAATTCCAACTGTTGTGCTGATTCTCCCCCGCTGCTCCGTTTACCTTCGTACAACGCATACCATTTCCGCACCGATATTGGTGATAAATTCGGCATCACCAC
>CASEVP010000108.1 GCA_949291345.1 uncultured Ruminococcus sp. | reverse complement strand
TTTTTCAACAATATGCTGATTTGTTACCACACATACCGCGGGAATTGGTAGCTGCAGTTGTTTGTGAAGAAGATGAAAAAAAATTATTTGAGAAGATTGTATTTAATTTTGCATTGGACTATTCTAAAAAACAGCTTCTTTTGGAAAAAAGCGATTGGACTGAACGATTGAATCATCTTCTACTGACACTCAACGATGAATTGGATATCTTAAAGATCGAACAGAAACTGCACGAAGAAACTCAGGCAAGTTTGGATCGATCGCAGCGCGAATATTATTTGCGTGAACAAATGCGAATCATTTCAGAACAGTTGGGTGAAGTGGAAGACC
This sequence comes from uncultured Ruminococcus sp., assembly GCA_949291345.1. Classification (GTDB taxonomy): domain Bacteria; phylum Bacillota; class Clostridia; order Oscillospirales; family Ruminococcaceae; genus Ruminococcus_C. The sequence goes on along the minus strand of CASEVP010000108.1, from coordinate 4,014 downwards.
CTGCTTCAGAACTAGAAGAATACATGGATCAGATTCAGGAACTGCCGCTGGAAGAGGCGAGTCGGAAAAAACTCGGAAAAGAAGCGGAACGTTTGACAAGATTGCCGGCTGCTTCGCAGGAAGCTTTTGTAATCCGCAGTTATCTTGATACAGTATTGGCTTTACCATGGAATCGTTCTAGCCATGCAAAGGTAAATTTGAAGCGCGCACAGAACGTTCTGGAGCGGGAACATTATGGTTTGGAAAAAGTAAAGGAACGAGTTTTGGAAAGTTTTGCGGTACGGGCACTGAAACCAGAGGCAGAGGGACAGATTCTTTGTTTTGTTGGCCCTCCCGGTGTTGGCAAAACATCTATTGGGAAATCTATTGCGAAAGCGTTGGGTCGGAAATATGAGCGTGTTTCGTTGGGCGGTGTCCGTGACGAATCGGATATACGTGGGCATCGCAAAACATATGTTGGTGCCATGCCTGGAAGAATAATAGACGCCATGATGAGAGCCGGAACCAATAACCCGTTGATTCTTCTGGATGAAGTAGATAAAATGAGCAATGATTTTCGTGGTGATCCCTCTGCTGCATTACTGGAAGTACTTGACAGTGAGCAAAATAAAGCATTTCGAGATCACTACATAGAAGTGCCGTTTGATTTAAGTCATGTTTTTTTTGTTGCCACAGCGAATTCGTTGGAACCTATTCCGGCACCGCTTTTGGACAGAATGGAAGTAATTGAGTTGGGCAGCTATACCAGAGACGAAAAATTTCACATTGCTAAGGAACATTTAGTAAAAAAACAGCTAAAGAAGCATGGATTAAAGGGAACACAGTGTCGCATAACCGATCAGGTGATATTTGCTGTGATTGACGGATACACGCGTGAAGCAGGTGTTCGCGAATTGGAGCGTATGATAGGAAAGCTTTGTCGAAAAGCTGCGAAAAAAATTGTGGATGGTACATGTAAAAAAGTAACTTTTTCTATAGAAAATTTACAAGAGTATCTTGGCGTACCAAAATTCCGTAGTGAAAATACGTCACTTGAGGATTCTGTAGGAGTAGTCAATGGCCTTGCATGGACATCTGTTGGCGGAGTGCTCATGCCGCTGGAAGTGCTGGTACTTTCCGGAAAAGGGATGGTCGAGTATACTGGTTCGCTAGGAGATGTTATGCGAGAAAGTGCCAAAATTGCTGTGAGCTATGCGCGAAGTGTGGCAAAGCAATATGGTATCGATGAGAATTTTTATACCAAAAAGGATTTGCATATTCATGCCCCTGAGGGTGCGGTACCGAAGGACGGTCCATCAGCTGGTGTGACAATGGCAACAGCGATTATATCTGCCTTATCAGGACGTTTAGTGCGTGGAGATGTAGCAATGACTGGAGAAATTACATTACATGGAAAAGTTCTTCCGATTGGCGGTCTGCGTGAGAAATCAATGGCTGCTTATAAAGCAGGGATGAAAACGGTGATTATTCCTGAGGAAAATTTACCTGATCTAGAGGAAGTGGACGATATTGTAAAACAGCATGTCCATTTTGTTGCGGCAAAAACACTAGAGACAGTGTTGTCAACGGCGTTAGTGCCGTTACCTGCTCAGGTAAATCCAGTTATATGTTGTGAAACGGAGAAGTGTCTGGTATAACAATATTATATGTTATAAGGGATGATTATGGAGAAAGGAGATGAAAACGTGCATTTTCAGAATGCTAGGTTTGTAGCATCTTATGGAACATTTTCTCAGATTCCAATATGTGATTCTATTGAGGTTGCTTTTGCGGGAAGATCCAACGTAGGAAAATCCACACTAATTAATAAAATTTTTCAAAGAAAATCTCTGGCACGAGTGAGTGCAGTTCCCGGGAAAACATCAACAATCAATTTTTATCGATTGGATTCATTGACAATTGTAGATCTTCCTGGATATGGATATGCTAAAGTATCCAAATCAGAAAAGGAACGCTGGTCGGGATTGATCTCTGGTTATTTGAGTGCAGACAGAGATTTACGATTAATCATGTTGTTGATTGATATGCGACATGCGCCGTCAAAGAATGATCTGCAGATGATAGAGTTTCTTGTGGATAATGAGCTGCCGTTTGTGATTGTTTTGACAAAAGCGGATAAACTGAGTCATAAAGAACGCATACAGCGTATGCAGGCATTTGAAAAAGAAATTCCATATTTTTCACAAATTCATGTCATTCCGTTTTCGTCGGTAACGAGGGAAGGAGTGTCACAGATTCAGGAAATATTAAAGGAAATTGCATCGGAATCAGAAAATGCATAGGCAATATTGGAAAGGAAGTATAAAATATGTTTGTGTCTGATAATTTGTGTGTGAATGCCAATGGAAATTTGACAATTGGTGGAGTAGATACAGTAGACCTGGCAAAAAAATATGGTACGCCATTGTATGTAATGGATGAAGATATGATTCGAAGAGAATGTAGTGTTTTTCAAAACAGTATCGACAAATATTATGACGGACATGGTCTGGTATGTTATGCGAGTAAGGCTTTTAGCTGTAAAGAAATCTATCGGATTATGCAGTCGGAGAATATGGGGATAGATGTAGTTTCAGCAGGAGAACTTTACACAGCGGTTCAAGCAGGATTTGATGTTTCGAAAGCATGCTTTCATGGGAATAACAAGACGTTAGAAGAATTAAAAATGGCGTTAGATTATCACGTTGGAAGAATTGTTGTTGATAACATTTATGAGATGGAAACCTTGAATCGTCTTGCAGGTGAAAGAAATGAGATTATATCGGTTCTGCTTCGGATTAAACCGGGTGTAGATGCGCATACGCATAACTTTATCCGAACCGGTCAGATTGATAGCAAGTTTGGATTTGCTTTGGAAACGGGGGAGGCATTTGAGGCAGTGAAGAAAGCACTTTCATGCCCAAATATGGAACTCAAAGGATTACATTGTCATATCGGATCGCAGATTTTGGATACACAAGGATTTACTGCAGCAGCAGAAGTGATGATGGAATTTATTGAAATGTTAAAGATTAAACTGGGCTACGAAACGTTGGATCTGAATTTAGGGGGTGGTTATGGCATTCGATATACACAGGAGGATGACCCGCTGCCTTATGATGCATACATGAAAGCGATTGCAGAAGTGATTAATGGATTTTGTGAAACTCATGATGTAAGACGTCCTTTCATTTTGATTGAACCTGGTCGTTCAATTGTTGCGCCAGCTGGAATTACATTGTATACTGTAGGTGGTATAAAGGAAATTCCGAATATTCGAACTTACGTTTCAGTGGATGGTGGCATGTGTGACAATCCTCGATATATTTTATATCAATCTGCCTATGATGCATTGATTGCGAATAAGGCTGACCAACCTAAAACAGAAAAGGTGACAATTGCCGGCAAGTGCTGTGAAAGCGGTGATTTAATCGGTGAAAATATGCCTATACAGCATTGTGAGGTGGGAGATATTATTGCAGTGTGTGCAACAGGGGCATACAATTATTCGATGGCTTCTAATTATAATCGTTTGCAAAAACCAGCAGTTGTTTTTGTAAAAGATGGGAAAGATCGTATTGTTGTAAAGCGGGAAACGTTGGACGATATAGTTCGTTATGATATTTAATTTTAAATATTCATAAAACGTGTTGTGAATGGATGAAAAGTTCTTTACTATTAATCGGTATCGTCTATATAATTTGTTAATCGCAAGTATCGTGAGAATTTTTCTTTTTATGTTTTGTGTTGTGTTCGGTTTTTTTATCAACGTACTTCTTGACAAAAAAACCGCCGCATGCAAAAATAAGGATAAGTGCAGATAAAATAACGGCAAGTTTGTAGTTACCATCCCAGAGACTGCCTCCCAAAAAAACTGTTAAAATGGTGGCGGGGGTTCTTCCCAGTGTGGTTAAGAGGAAAAGATGCATTGGTTTTACTTTAGGATTGAAGGAAATAAGGTAAGTTAGTACGTCTTTTGGAAGACCCGGCAACAGAAAAACAATAAAAATTAAAAGTGCAATGCGACGTTCTTCT
>CASEVP010000107.1 GCA_949291345.1 uncultured Ruminococcus sp. | reverse complement strand
CAGGATATCTTCTTTGGCAATCCCAAGTTGTTGGAAATGGGCTGGAAGGAAGAAAGTCGTGGCAGAAATGCCATCTTAGGCGGATTCCAAGGGCAGCGTATGTGGACAGACTGGTTGCCAAACGGCGACTTTACCGAAGCCATACTGAACTCCAGTTTCTACTGGAATGGCAAAAAAGAGCCAACGATCCTTGCAACAGAAAACGATGGTCTTAACGGTACAGCAATGCTATTTGGCAAGCTGTTAACTGGTGCAGCTACTATTTTTGCTGATGTACGCACTTATTGGAGCCCAGATGCTGTCAAGCGCGTAACAGGAGTTATCCCCAGCGGAAAAGCAGCAAATGGCTTTATTCACCTAATCAACAGCGGAGCTGCCGCATTAGATGGTACGGGCGTTTGCAAAGATATAAATGGAAATGGTATAATGAAACCTTGGTGGGATGTCACTGATGCTGATATTCAAAACATGCTGAAGGCAACGGACTGGGCTCCTGCCAATCTCGGATATTTCCGTGGCGGCGGATTCTCTTCTCATTATCGTACTCGCGCAGAAATGCCGGTAACGATGATACGCCTTAATATTTTAAATGGATCACAACCCTTGTTGCAAATTGCCGAAGGTTATACAATCGACCTTCCCGATGAGATTCATCATCCATTGGACAAACGTACCGACAAAACATGGCCTACTACGTGGTTCGTTCCAAATTTAACCGGTAATGGTGCTTTTTCTGATGTATATCAGGTAATGGCAAATTGGGGTGCAAATCATGGATGTCTTGCATATGGTCACATTGGAGCAGACCTAATTACACTGGCTAGTATGTTACGTATACCGGTATCCATGCACAATGTTCCGGATGAAAAGATTTACCGACCGCATACATGGAGTGCATTTGGTACAAAAGATTTGGAAGCCGCAGATTACCGGGCATGTGCAGCATATGGTCCAATTTACAAATAATCGATGGTTCCTGAGAAGTTGCACAGCAACACTCTCTGTTCCATAAAATTCAGTTGCGTTATAGAAAATCGTCTAACGGATGCACCCTGAAGACGATTTTCTTTTTTATCTCTTTGTGTCTTGTGCCGAAAAAAATCTATTTTGCACAAGCTACGTCGAACATATTGCCATACAAAACAGAATATGCTATAATGAACAGACCAAATAGAAAGGAGTCCTGTCATCTGCACCGCCATACTTTTTTGCAATATGCCGCAGCTGCACTTACCTGCGCCTGCCTAAAACAAGAATCCAAACCAGAAACACAAACACAAACACATTCATCATTTTCGTCACATCCAAGTACAGATTCCCATTTTGCACTCTCACAACCAGATTTATCTCTACATTTTTTGCCTTCGCCTGTCTCTCAAAATGTGTCCATCCCCTCCTGTACCCGATAAAATCGCATATACTGCTCCGCTGTTCACATGGCAAAGAATTTCGGAGCGGTTTTGTTTTTTCTATCATACAATCCAGTATAAACCATTTGATTTGAAAAAGCATTCCTTTTTTAAAATATATTGACACATAAACGACAGAAATTCTCCAATTAAGCCACTCACCTATTTATACGAAACTTGACACATTTTCAAAAAATTTGTATAATAATAAGTAATATTCCTATTTTCAAACGAAAGGATCTTAATTGCCATTATGACAGGAATTGCTCTTGAAGGCGGTGCAGAACGCAGTGCCTTTACCGCAGGCGTTTTAGATGCACTTATGGAACGAGATTTCTATGCTGCTGCTGTATCCGGTACTTCTGCCGGTGCAGGATGTATGTTAAATTATCGTTCCGGACAACAAGGAATTGCACTAAACATGATGATTATGGAACGAAAACAACGGTATTTTGGCATTTCTCACATGCTTTCCAAAGGCAAATTTCTGGATCTGGAGCACATGACACATACCTATGCAAATCTTATTCAATGGGATGCTTATCAAAAACATAATATGCAAACTTATTTAGTTGCTACATGTTGTGAAACCGGGAAACCTGCTTATCTCACAGACAAGGGAATTCAAAATCGTCTGTTTACAGCTTTAAAAGCTTCCTGTGCACTTCCCATTATTTGCAAACCCGTTACAATAGACGGCAAACACTACATCGACGGAAGTATTGTTGACCCTATTTCTTTTTCTCCGCTTCTGGAAAAGGGATGCAGCAAGGTTATTGTGGTACTGACTGGAAAAAAGGGCTCTCGTCCCACCAATTATAAACCTTTTCGTCCGCTGCTTTATCCAATTTATTATTCAAAATACCCTCACTTATACAAAGCAATTATGAACAGAATTCCAAAGTATTACCAACAACTTCGAGAAATCGAGGTTGCACAAATGGAAAATCGAATACTCATTCTTCGTCCAGAAATTGATCCCATTCCGCTTTTTACACAAGATCCGCAAAAAATTCGATCTTATTACCAGCATGGACTTGAAATTGTAGAGAAAAAATGGAATCAGATTTGTGCTTTTCTGGAGAGCCCTATTATACAGAATCAAAGCCGCTGATAAATGAATGACACTTTATTTACATAATCATAGCGATTGAAATAAATTTAAAAAATGAAAAGAGCTATGACAAAAATTGCACCGACTTCTTTTATTTTTCTATTCTTGTTTTAAAATATGCACCACCAAAAGTCATACACTTTTGGTGGTGCATATCTATACCATATTGTTTATAAAAACTCAAATACAAGAATGGTTGCCGCATGTATGTCCATGACCATGCTCATGTCCATGATGATCACATGTTGCGTTCTTATTCTGTGTAAGAGTGCCGTTCATCCATTTCTCAACTGCTTCATCAGCCTTTCCAGAATTTCCGGAATAAAGTTGTATTCCTGCTTCTGCTATTGCCATTTGAGCGCCTCCGCCAATTCCACCGCAAATCAACACATCTACTTGTGCATTTTTCAAAAAACCAGCCAAAGCGCCATGACCAGCCCCCATTGTATTTACAATTTGTGACGTACTGATTTTACCGTCTGTAACATCATAAATTTTAAATTGTTCCGTATGACCAAAATGTTGAAAAATCTGACCCTCTTGGTATGTAACCGCTATTCTCATCATATTCAACCCTTTCTTTGATAATTTTTTTAAAATTCCATCATGATTTTCTCCCAATCGATAGTTTCCGCCAGATATGACAAGTTGTTTTCCGTTTACCAAGCAATCCGCTACCTTTTTTCGTGCACTATCATATATTGCCGTCACAGTCGTTCTTGCAACTTCCATCTCCTCTGCACACTTTTTTTGCGTGACGCCCATGTAATCAATAAGGCGCAACGTTTCAAATTCATCCAGCGTCATGATAACCGTCTTATTGCAACTTGTATCGTCCGGACAAAAACGCCAATATTCCGGAAAATAACAAATCCGTCTGCATCTCTGTGGTCTCGGCAAAAAATCCTCCTCCCATTTCTGACATATGTCAATTATAGCATGAAATAATAGTTTTGTCAAGAATAAACTTCTTTAAACAGATTGCAATGAGGAAACAAAGCCATATAGTTGTAAAAATAAAAAGAACAATCGCATATTTACAAGTTTTCACTTGCATTTTTTTAAAAAATACATTACAATATCTTATATATGAGGTTTGGTAATAATAAAAGGGTCTAACGATACAAATGACAAATCATTCCAAAACGATGGTGCAATATTCTTCTACAACAATCATTTTGTTGTATGCTTCTGCACATATCGATATCTCTAAAAAGGAGAATTTATCTATGAAAAACAAATATCTTATTGTCATTGATATGCAAAATGATTTTGTGAACGGAGCACTCAGTACGCCGGAGGCAATTCAAGTTGTGCCTGCTGTCCTAAAAAAAGTACAGGCATTTGACGGAAACGTGATTTTTACACAAGACACTCACTTTAATGATTACCTTAACACGCAAGAAGGAAAATGCCTTCCGATTAAACATTGCATTCTTCATACGCCAGGATGGGAACTGATTTCTCCCCTACAGGAATTGGTACAAACAAATCGTTATCCGTCATATCAGAAATCTACATTTGCATCAATGTCAATGGCACATGATCTGTTGGATTTACATGCAAAGCAACCCATTTCATACATTGAATTAATCGGTGTATGCACGGACATATGTGTAATCTCAAACGCCCTTTGTATCAAAGCTCTTCTACCGGAAGTACCGATTATCGTTGATGCATCGTGCTGTGCGGGTATAACACCGGAAAAACACCTTGCAGCATTGACAATTATGGAATCCTGCCAAATTCAAGTAAGGAGAAATACGAAATGAGCTTATTTGAAAAACGAAATGTTAGCATGATGATGGATCTATATGAAATGACAATGGCAAACGGATACTTTCGTGATTATCACGCAGGAAACCTTGTCACATTTGATGTTTTTTACCGGAAGAACCCGGATCAGGGAGGATTTGCGATATTTACCGGTTTACATCAAATTATTGAATATATTGAAAATTTACACTTTGATGAAGATGATATTGCATATTTTCGTTCCCTTGGACTGTTTCAAGAAGATTTTCTCGACTTTTTAAACAATTATCATTTCAGCGGCGATATTGACGCATTTCCCGAAGGTACCATCATGTATCCGGAAGAGCCGATCCTTACCGTTCACGCACCACTTTTAGATGCGCAACTCATTGAAACAGCAATTTTAACTCAAATTAACCATCAATCTCTGATTGCAACAAAAGCTGCTAGAATTGTTCGCTCTGCCAACGGCAGAATAGTATCTGATTTTGGTGCCAGACGCGCCCACAATATTGATTCTGCACTTTACGGAGCCAGAGCAGCTTATATCGGTGGTGTAGACAGTACAGCCACTATCATGGCAGGAAAGTCATTTGATATTCCTGTCAGTGGTACTATGGCACATAGTTGGGTTATGTATTATGATGATGAATTTACTGCATTCCGAAAATACGCAGAAACTTACCCAGACTCTACTGTACTTTTAGTAGACACTTATGATGTACTAAAATCTGGTGTTCCAAACGCCATTCGAACTGCCAACGAGGTGCTGATTCCCTTGGGTAAACGACTGAAGGGCGTTCGTCTAGATTCGGGCGACTTGGCATATCTTTCGAAAAAAACAAGGGCAATGTTAGACGCTGCTGGATTAACTGACTGCAAAATTATCGCCTCCAACTGCCTGGATGAGTATACCATACAATCAATATTAGTGCAGGGGGGCTGCATCGACTCTTTCGGGGTTGGTGAGTGCCTAACAACCGCCAAAAGCGACCCTGTATTCGGCGCAGTATATAAAATTGTTGCAGTGGAAAAAGATGGTATCAGTACTCCAAGAATTAAACTTTCTGAAACGGCAGAAAAGATCACCAATCCTGGCAGAAAAAAAGTGTACCGTATTTATGATGAAAATGGAAAAGCCGTTGCAGATCTGATTGCCAATGATTCAGATACCATTGATCTGACTCAAAAATTTCGTTATATTGACCCTCGAGAGCCATGGAAAATTCGCTATTTCAAAAATTGTACCGCCAAAGCTTTACAAGTACCTGTCATTCGTAACGGGAAATCAGTATATCAAAAAGAACCGTTGGAAACGATACGAACATATGTAAAATTGCAGCTGGATACAGAAATTTGGAAAGAAGAACAGCGATTCGAAAATCCCCATCGCCACTTTGTTGATATGACTCCAGAATATTATCAAATGAAGATGGATCTTCTTTATAAAAAAAGCACAGATTGATACCATATATACAATGAAAAAAGAACATCTGCCGGACATAAAAATGTCCGGCAGATGTTCTTTTTTTCTGAGCGTACTGATATTGCAAAATCAAAATTTACTATGACAACATTACATGTTTTATTTAATATTGTTCGATTCTAATTCAATCCATTGTACAATATCCCACAATGTATCTTCAATTGGACATGGCACATATCCAAATTTCTGATCTGCCTTTTCATGACTGAAGTTTTTGTACTCACCAATATATACAACAATAGTTGAAAAATATTATTTGTAAAAGCACCCCTCTGATTGTAATACGTATTTATACAATTATTTGTAAAACAAATCTTGCTTATTAAAATTTATTTTCAGACACTTTCCGCAATTTCTCCGTTCTTGCATCATAATTATCCAAAAAGTGATGATACACATTTCCTTCGTGATAGGAAATGATTGTTCGAAGGTTAACATTACATACACTATTGAATATATTTTTTTCTACACCAGGATTGGATTCTTTTAATTTGGCAATAAGCGCTTTTATCTCCTTACGTTTTGACAAGGTTTCGCGCTCTGGATGTTCTTTTGTCATTTTACATGCACACTGCAAAAAATGTAAATCATTGTACTGTGCCCAATGTATAATATCTGCTTCACGCATCAAATACAGTGGTCGTATCAATTCCATTCCCGGAAAATTTGCACTGTGTAGTTTCGGCATCATCGTTTGCGTTTGAGAACCATATAACATTCCCATTAAAATTGTCTCAATTACATCATCAAAATGATGCCCCAAAGCAATTTTATTGCAACCGAGCTTTTGCGCAGAATTGTACAAATGCCCTCTTCGCATCCTAGCACACAAATAACAAGGATGATGAATCTGTTTCTCTACCACCTCAAAAATCCTTGTTTCAAATGTATGCAGTGGCAGAGCCAATGTTTGCGCATTTTGCTGTATTAAATTCCAATTTTCTTCCGTATATCCTGGATTCATACATAAAAATGCAATATCGAACGGTATTTCACTGTATGTATGCAGATGCTGCATACATTTTGCCATCAACATTGAATCTTTTCCGCCGGAAATACACACCGCAATTTTATCACCTGGTTTTACCAATTCATATGTTTTGACAGATTTAATAAACGCGTTCCATATCGGTTTACGAAACCGCTTGATAATGCTTCTTTCGATCTTCTGACTTCGTGTCAATTCACCCACATTCTCAGCTCCTTTATGGATTGCATACCTTGATAAATCGTTCTGCCCATTCTGTATACTGCACATTGGCATCTTCCTGATACTGCTGCTGCAATTCTTCATATTTTTCCGAAACTAATGCATCATTTGCAGTTTCTTCCCAACCCATTAAACTGGATGTTCCCACATAATATACCACACATGCACCAGATGTGCTGTCTAATAACGTTACATCTCCCATTGTTCGGCTACTGTCATAACACCATTCACGCCACGCTGGAATTAATTTTCCTTTTTCTAAATTCTGATATAATCCTCCTGATACAGAAGTGTCCTCAGAATAGCGATCTGCCAGATCTGCAAACGCTTGTTCAGTTTTATTTTCTGTCTCTTCCCACTCCTGCAAAACCTTTTCTGCTGCATCATGGGCCGCCTGCTGTGTTTCATATTTATCTGTTGTCAGTACTACCTGTCTCAGATTTACAGTATATGATTCATCTTTTTTCGGACCAGAAAGAAGTAAACATACGGAAATCACGCCATTTTCTTTGCTATTTACCATTTTGGAATCTCCCGGCTGTGCATCTCCAGAAAACATCCATTCACTCATCTCGTCACCCGAAGTATATGCACCATCCTCAATATACAAAGATGACACCTGCGTCTGAAGTTCATCTTCCGATAATGTAGTATTCTCTTTGTAATACGCATACACCCAATCCTCAAATTCCTCTTGTGTTGTGCACCTTCGTAGTTCTCTTGCAAGAGACTCAGCATCACCGGACTGCATCGCCGTTTCATCAGAATCATCATACGAAAATGCAAACTGCATAAAATCACAGACTTGCATAGATTTCGGATCCTCTTCATAGTACGCTTCCATTTCTTCTTCTGAAACTGATATTGAATTTTTCTTTTGCTGATGGAATTCATCTGCTATCAGATACAATTCCAGTGCATGTTTTGCATCATTTTGCGTTACTCCATCTGGAAGCGTACTAAGATCCATGGATTCCAACATGCTTTCCGCAGATTTTGAAAAATCCGTATCAGACTGATATTCTTCGTTCTGTGCCGCCAAATTAAATGCCAATACATTCTCTGCATAGGACAACGCACTGTCTACAAAATATGCTTCCCATGTCATTTCATCATTATAGTTCTGTTCCGACAACGGCAACGCCTCATCCGGTATCGAAACTGTGGACGCAGTATCTGAGCTTGCCGTTTCAATATATGTATTATAAATCTGCCATGCGTAAAACGAAATCTCCGCAGCATTTAAAGTTTGGCCCTCTGTTTTAACTACAGATATACAATGCATCATAGGTTTATACTTTATTGTAGCCACTACCGCTCCCACCAAAATTGCAGCTGCTGCCGCGCAGCTAACCGTTGTAATCACAATTTTTCGTACTTTCTTTTTCTTTCTTTCCAAATTTGCCGCAGCCCGTCGCTGCTCTTTTCGTTTCTGCACCATATACTCTTGCTTATTTGATTTTTTCTTTTTACTTGCCATTTTTTATCCTCTTTCTATTGATGAGCAATTCAAAAATAATCCTGCCAATCGAATTTTGTATTTTTCAGTATATCATATTTCCCCAAAAAGTGCAAGCATTTTTCTCTTTTTCAACAAAAAAATAAGCAGTATTTTCTGTTCTCTATTGTTTAATTTTCTTACTGCTGTGGAAAACTATTTTTGTCAACCTTTGTATATACGATTACAGGAGGAATTCAAATGGCATTTCAAAAAGTAATGATTTCCGGCATCAACACATCAGAATTGACAGTTTTAAAAGAAGAAGAAAAAATTGCATTGCTTCGAGAAATCCGGGAAACAGGAAGCAAACAAGCCAAAGACAAGCTAATTCAAGGAAATCTTAGATTAGTCCTCAGTGTAATTCAGAAATTCACCGGCAGAGGAGAAGATATCGATGACCTATTTCAAATTGGTGTTGTAGGACTCATCAAAGCTATTAATAACTTTGATCTTTCCAAAGAAGTTCGATTCTCCACTTACTGTGTTCCCATGATCAGCGGAGAACTAAGACGATATTTGCGTGATTTCAATCAAATCAAAGTCAGCCGCTCTCTACGTGATCTTGCATATCAGGCAATGCAAGCAAAAGAACGACTGACGACTCGGTTGCAACGGGAACCAACAATCTCTGAAATTGCTGATGAAACCGGTGCAAAAAGAGAAGATGTCGTGATCGCATTGGAAAGCGTCAGCGATCCCATATCCCTATATGATCCAATTTATTCTGAATCAGGCGACGCCTTATACGTTTTAGATCAACTGAGTGACAAGGATACGGTTGAGAGTTGGATGGGAGAATTGTCCCTTCGAAATGCTATCCATCATTTGGAAAGAAGAGAACAAAACATTCTATACCTAAGATTCTTTCAAGGAAAAACACAGACCGAGGTTGCGCAGGAAATCGGAATCTCACAAGCACAAGTATCTCGACTGGAAAAAGGTGCCATTTCTAAAATTAGAGAGGCAGCAAAATAAAGGTATTGCATTTTTTTCTCCATTATGTTATAATAAAAAAGATTTTAGGGCATTTCAAAAACCGTAATGTTCATCATAATGCAATATCTATGATTATTGACACTGTTGCAATCATCTTAACAAGCATGATCATGTACTGGTATATTCAAACTACTTTATTCAATATGAATAATGTGGTAAAGCAAATCAACGGTAACTGGTTTACAATAAGATAATGTTGCACAAAACTGCTAACCAAATCACCGTTATGTTTCAAATCGTTATTTGTTTATCAAGAGGGTTGTCATGAAAATACAAAAATCAGCTGAGGACTATTTAGAAACAATTTTAATACTATTTCAAAGAAAAGGTAACGTTCATGCAATAGATATTGCCAACGAGTTATCCTTCTCCAAACCAAGCGTCAGCGTGGCAATGAAAAATCTTAAGGAAAACGGTTATATTACCATCAATGAAAGTAATGAAATTACTCTGACAGAATCCGGGCGTTCAATTGCTGAAATGATTTATGAACGACACACATTATTATCGCAATGGTTAACTACACTCGGTGTTCCTGCTGAAATTGCCGCAGAAGATGCATGCAAAATGGAACATGTTATCAGCCCAGAGAGTTTCGACGCGATCAAAAAACATGCCCAGAAATATGCACCAACTTTTCAACAAAAAGGAGACGTTTTATCATGTTAAAACGGATTGTTACCATCCAGGATATCTCTTGTTTCGGAAAGTGCTCCTCTACTGTGGCACTTCCTCTGATCTCTGCCATGGGTGTTGAAACTGCTGTGATTCCTACAGCAGTACTTTCAACACATACTGGTGGCTTTACCGGATACACATTCCGTGATCTAACCACAGATATTCCTCAAATTGCCGAGCATTGGAAAAATCTTAATTTGCATTTTGATGGAATTTACACCGGGTATCTTGGCTCAAAACAACAAACACAAATTGTTGCGGATTTCTTCGACAACTTCCGCAAAAAGGATACTACAATCATCGTGGATCCGGTAATGGGTGACGGTGGAAAGCTATATGCTGGATTTACACCAGACTTTGCAAAAGAAATGCAAAAAATTTGTAAAAAAGCTGATGTAATTGTCCCTAACCTAACTGAAATGTCTCTTTTGCTTGATGTTCCCTATCCAGAAACTTATAATAAAGAGGATATTCATAGATACTTAACGCAACTCACTGACTTAGGATGCCGTATTGCGGTAATCACTGGTATACGAGACGGCAATTTACATGGTGCAATCGCATATGACAAGCATTCTGGCAAATTTTACGAGGCATACCGTGAACATATACCGGAGCAAATGCATGGCACTGGTGATGTTTTTGCTAGTGTACTTTCCGGTGCATTAATTCGTGGTGCATCCATTGAACAGGCAATTACCATTGCAGTAAATTTCACAACTGATACCATCATTGCTACAGTAGATGATTTACATCATCTTCCTCACGATATAGCGCCTTGGTATGGCGTTGAATTTGAAGCATGTATGGACAAGCTGGTTGCATATGTTCAGGGAATTTCCAAAGCGTCACATTAATTGCTTGTTTATTTGTGCATTAAAAATACACTTCGTTTTTTATTAGATGAAACAATAGATCACGAAAACATACCGTAGTATATCAAACAATTATGGCTGCAAAGCTATTTGTTCGATTTAGGAAGGTGCTGTTATTGATCACAAGAAGGGCTTGTGCACTATCTATCACGTGCACAAGCCCTTCTTCAACTTGACAATATTATTATTTCTCTACTGCCACTTATTTTTTCTTACTCTTATTTAAAAAAATCAAAGAATTTTCTATCCCATTTCCAGTTTAATCCACTTTTGTCTCCAACCAACGCACTAGCGACAAAAGGCCTTCATTGTCCATGGGGTATAATTGTTCTTCTTCTATTTCTGCCAATTCGGAACAAAGCCGACTATGCCAGATCTGTACTTTCAATTTTTCTCCAGGTTCTATCTTATAACTTAATGTTCCATAGCTGCCCGTAAAATCATTTCCAAACTGAAAATAGGAAAATTGCGGAATATCCAGTATTTCCGATAAACGACTAACTCTCATTCGATTTCACCTCGTTATTTCTCATGCAACATCACACAAAAATATCTTACAGACTTTATGCCATTTCACCAAATTTTTCACTCTCTTTTTTCAAAATGGGAATGATGTCTTCCAATGTATTTGCTATTCCATACAATATCGGCTGTATTGTCATATCCGGCTGTGTCAAATCCGGAACCATGACTGGCTTACATCCGGCAGCAAATGCCGAAATAATACCATTGGGAGAATCTTCTACAGCAATACATTCTTCCGGATAC
>CASEVP010000106.1 GCA_949291345.1 uncultured Ruminococcus sp. | reverse complement strand
ATTTTTACTTTCATTCTACGCCCATTAAGGCAGCATAGCTAATATTTCTGCTTCTGGTCTTGCACCAACTACATGGTTAACCAACTTTCCTTGCTGAATCACCGCCAAAGTTGGTATGCTGGACACACGAAATCCTGCGGCAAGTTCGCCCTCATTGTCCACGTTCACCTTGCAAACCTTCACATCCGGTCGCAATTTTGCAATATTTTCAATAATTGGTGCCATCATCTGACAGGGTCCGCACCAGTCTGCATAAAAATCAATTAATACCGGCTTATCCGACGCCATTACTTCTTTCTGAAAATTATCCTTTGTCAATACTAAAACTGCCATATTCAAACACTCCTTTTCTATCGGTTTCTTTCTGCATTCTAACAAATTATACTACTCTACTGCCTCTTGCAGCCCTTCTATCAAGCCAGGTGTTCTCCACACAAACGCTTCTCTGTCATATTCTTCCCCATTGTCCCAGAAAAATGCAGCCATCCCTTTTTCACTGCACAACTGGGTCAATGTTTTGCTGAACAGTACCCGGCTCTCTGCATCCTTCGATACCATACCGTACTCGCCAAAGATCACCGGAATGCCCTTTTCTGCAAAATGGGTATACATTTTCTGCACATTGCTGCGCATTTGAACAATCTCTGTATCTGTGCCCCATGTTGCACTTTCTCCCGTAATACAAAATTGGTACGGCGTATAATAATGCACCGATACGATACAATGCCCTGCCGGATCCTCCGGCATCTGGTACAAATCACTGCAAGTCTTTTCTACATCTGTCCAGTACCCGGCAATGAGCAGATGTCGCTTGGCATTATTTCCGCCGCTTTCACGCACCAAATCCACAAAGTCCTGATTTAAGGTATGAAGCATCTGATATGCCCGCTTTTCGGCAACACTGTCAAAGCCAACTTCATTCATCGATTCAAAAATTAACCGCTCATCATACCCTGCAAAATATGCAGCAATCTGTTGCCATACTTGTCGATATTTCGTCCGTACGTCTTCAAAACCTGCCGCATCCGTACGGATCCATGCCCCAAACTCTGGGTCTCCACCGCCGTCATGGTGCATATTCAATATGACATACATATCTAAATCATAGGCATAATTTACCACTTCACCTACTCGTTCAAGCCAGTCAAGATCAATGGTATTTTTTCCATCGTCACTAAGGTGATCCCGCCATGTTACGGGGATTCGCACCGAACGCACCCCGTCTGCCTGCAGATGTTCAAACAATGCCTTGGTAGTCTTAACATTCCCCCACAATGTTTCGTCGACCTCTTTGCCTTCTTCCGGTGTCTCATTGACTTTCCCATCACCGTCACGGTCTGCCGCACAAACATCCAACGTATTACCCAGATTCCAGCCGATTCCCATATTTGCCACCAGTTCAGCAGAGGAAAGTTCTTCTATAGTATCTGATTTTGCAGAAACCGGAAGTTCTTCTCCGGACGAATCAGTACCAGAACATGCCGCCAGAGACAGGCACATTCCCCCTGTCAGTACTAATGCCACGAGCTGTCTTTTCATCCTATTTTTCATATAAACCATTCTTCTCCTAGCTGTATGGTTTCTGTCACCAGAGTTCAGGTTTATGGTTTACGCTGTCTGCCGCAGTAATCTCCCGCAATACCCGGCATGGCACACCTGCTGCCAATGAATAAGGCGGAATATCTCGGGTAACAACACTGCCAGCCCCAATCACACATCCCTCCCCAATTGTCACTCCGCCGCACACAGTAACATTGCTGCCGAACCAGCAGTTACTGCCGATAACAATGGGCTTGCCATATTCTAAGTCATACCAAGAACCATCTTCTTTTTGTCTGAGATTTCGTTCCTCTGGCAGCAGCGGATGCATCGGAGTGACCAAAGAACAGTTGGGTCCCATAAATACATTGTCACCAATGGTGATAGGGCAGATATCCAGCACAACAAGATTAAAATTTGCATAACAGTTTTTACCAAATGTGGTATAGCATCCATAATCAAACTGTATCGGTCCCTGAAGAAACGTGCCTTCACCATGATTTGGCACCAGTTGATCCAAAAGTTCTTTCCGAAGCGCCTCTTCTTCTTCCGGTGTCCGATTATATGCCATAGACAGCTGATGTGCAATTCGGCGGCGTTCTTGTAATTTTGCGTCTGTAGGGTCGTAAAGCTTTCCCGCCAGCATTTTTTCTTCCTGAACAGATCTCTGCATTGACTCCATACAACTACCTCCTTAACCATTCCGTTTTGTCGATTTTTCTGTCACTGCACGGTATTTCAATTTGTACTCATTATAACAACTCTTTCCATGGTTGTCAAGGGCATATCATGATAAACAAAAAGCCGCTGCACATTCGTGCAACAGCTACTTTTAACAGAAAACTTTTTTTCATCGGAAGAGTATGCGAATCACCATTATCTCTTTTCGATCATTCCGCTGCAATCTCTGTATGATGCTGCGGTACCAATTTCATTGCCTTGCCAAACAAAAACCGCACCAACGGTCCTGCCGCAAAAAACTGCCAACAAAGTGCCATCGGAAAATTAAAGACCATTGTCTTGATCCAAACACCAATCATCTCTACACCAGCATCATGATGGAACAGAAGTGTTGCCACCAAACTCATGAGCGGACACATACACTGTACTGACACTGCCGAGATCAACATCACCAGCAGAAACGGATTATCGCCGCGTTCCGGATGAACCACCTGCATTGCTGCTTTTTTGGCAACATGTCCTACAAAGAAAAAGTCCAGCAAAAATGCAATAACACACATCAAAGGCATCTCCCGCAGTGCCATCAGAAACACTCGATTTTCCATTCCGCCCAGATCCAGCGCAATATTATAGCATACCATTGCATACACCATAACGAGCACCATCATAATCGTAAATCCAGCTTCTTGCCATTTTGTTTTCGGCATAAAAAATTCCTCCCAAATTTCGAACAAATTTACTCCTGTTGCCGTTACCGCAACAGCAAGTGCAGTGTGTTGTTCGTTGCATTCGGAGGAATGTTGCGTTTCCAATCTTACCAGCTACCCTTGCGAGCATTTGCTATTATATCAAATCTTAAAGAAATTTTTGTGATTTTTTTGAAAATATTTTTTTAATTCAACCCACATGTATTGATATCATCCTGCCGCTGAACTGTTAATGTGGATACTTTCTCCCAAAAAGGAAACGCAATCTTTATGCGATTTTGCCCAAAATAAACTTTTGATCTTCCTTTTCTGTGTTTGGTCTACATCAAATTATGATATAACACTTACGGACAGCAGCCTTTTTCCTCTGCTTCTTCCAATGTTGCATACCCGTATGCATGCACGGTTTCTTCCATTGTCATACGAGATAAATTCTTTCCCGCATGATACAGTGAAACAATCCATCGTCCATATTCATACAATATCGAAAACGGATACACCGACAGTTCCCCTCGCAAATATGTCTCATATGACGTTTCATATTCGGAATCATCCTTGGTGTGGATTGTCCTAGCTCTTGATGCCAGACACGGATATTTTGCGGCAAATTCTTCCATCCAAGGAATCTGAATGGCAATGATTGCCTCACGCAGCTGGACAAATTCTTCTGTCAATTCTGGCAGCTGATTCCGGAATCCGGCATATATCTGCGGATCTGTGCTCTCCATCATCCTGGCGTACTTCTCTGTAATCAGATTATGCCCTTTTTCTGCCTCTTGTGCAAAATATGCCGTCCATGCTGACAGCAATTCCTCGGGCCAGGGCAGATACTGACTCCTGCGCATAATTGAAAATGT
>CASEVP010000105.1 GCA_949291345.1 uncultured Ruminococcus sp. | reverse complement strand
ATTGTGTAAAACTCCTCTTTTGATTAAGAGGAGTTTTCTTATTTAAAAAAATAATTTAAAATAAATAAAAATGAAATTGACAGAGAAAAAGCAGGTGAATTCTATTTAGAATTCACCTGCTTGCTTTTGAAAAATATAAATGTATTTTTTAATTCTTAGTCGTTGAAGTAACGCTTTAGGAAGCCTTCAAATGCGCAGCCGTGACGTGCTTCATCCTTTGCCATTTCGTGTACCGTGTCATGAATGGCATCCAAATTTAACTGTTTTGCTTTTGTTGCCAGAGCTTTTTTGCCGGCACAAGCGCCATTTTCAGCTGCTACACGCATTTCCAAATTCTTTTTCGTGGAGTCTGTTACAACCTCACCCAACAATTCTGCAAATTTTGCGGCATGTTCTGCTTCTTCATATGCAGCTTTTTCCCAATACAAACCAATCTCAGGATATCCTTCCCGAAATGCTACTCTTGCCATGGCCAGATACATACCAACTTCAGAGCATTCGCCGTTAAAGTTCTCACGTAGACCCTGAATAATTTCTTCATCTACACCCTGTGCTACGCCTACAACATGCTGATCTGCCCAGCTCAGTGCATCTTCTTTCTGTTCAACAAATTTTTCAGCCGGAGCACCACAAAGGGGACATGTTGCCGGAGCTGCTTCACCTTCATAAACATAACCGCATACGGAACATACAAACTTCTTCATTTTTAAATACCTCCATCTATAATATCGGATTTTTTGCAGACAGCTTGTTGCATTCTGCTTGACTATATTATAGCATCTTCTTTCTTTCTTGTCAATATGCATTCTCATGTATACACAAAAAATTAACATTTGAAAAAGAAGGAGTGTATTTTATGCATGGATTGTATCGTCTTCTCCGTTGACGAGAGCAAAATCTACATTTCCGCTGTTGACATCAATTTTTGTACATTGTACTCGAACGGTGTCGCCAAGCCGATAGCTGATATCTCCTTGTTCTTCCCGAAAAGCGATATTTTCATCATTAATCCAATCGCTTTCTGGCAGAGAAGCAACATGTACAAGACCTTCGACGGTATTGGACAGAGAAACATAGAATCCGAAATCCGTAATACCAGAGACAATGCCGTCAAATACTTCACCTAGATGTTGCTGCATATATTCCGCTTTGTAGCAGTCATCACAATCTCGCTCGATGGTGATGGCACGTAATTCAGTGTCGCTGGATTGCTGAGAGGCCTGTACTACAAAACCTGCATAGCGCTGCCGCATAGCGGCAGCATCGTGGGAGTTGCAGTAACTGCTTAAAATGCGGTGAATTGCCAGATCGGGATAGCGGCGAATTGGGGAAGTGAAGTGGGCATAGTCTTTTAATGCCAGCCCAAAGTGACCAATGGGTTCCGGTGCATAAGCGGCTTTTGCCATTGAACGCAGTACCATAACATTGAGTACCGGGTAGATATCTGTTCCACGGGCATTATCTAAGATTTGTGCCAAATGTACTGGTTTAATGTCGGTAAAAACTGGGACTTCCAGTCCCAAACGCAGGAGGATTTTTTCTAAATTTTCAATTTTTTCTGTCGTTGGCTTTTCATGTACCCGATAAACGAACGGCAGTTGATGTTCTCGTGCCATTTTTGCAGCAGCTTCGTTGGCGAGAAGCATCATTTCTTCAATCATGCATTCGCTTTTTCCACGTTGTCTTGCTGTAACATCGATACAGATGCCTTCTTCATTCAGAATCAATGTGCCCTCATCAGTTTCCAGTTCGGGTGCGCCGCGGCGCTTTCTTTCTTCCAGACGAATGTCACACAAAGTTTCCATGAGAGGAATCATATGCCGCACATCTTTATATTTATCCAACAAAGTTTCGGATGCAGTACCTGAAAGAATTTCGTTGACTTCACTATATATGCCTTTGACAGCGGAGCGAATGACAGTTTTACGGAAATCATAGGAGACGATCTCGCCTCGTTCATCTAGTTCCATAAGTGCTGAAAATGCAAGCCTGTCTTCGCATGGGTTTAGGGAACAAATGCCGTTGGAGAGACTCTTAGGCAACATAGGAATTACATGATCTGCATAGTAAATACTGGTGCCTCGCCGAAGGGCTTCTTCATCCAGTTTGGACTTCGGACGGACATAGCGCGAAACGTCCGCA
The DNA here is from genome assembly GCA_949291345.1 of uncultured Ruminococcus sp. GTDB lineage: Bacteria > Bacillota > Clostridia > Oscillospirales > Ruminococcaceae > Ruminococcus_C. The sequence continues at coordinate 16,177 of CASEVP010000105.1, read as the reverse complement.
ATGTGTACACCCAGTCGATAGCCAGTCTCAGTTTTTTCCAGAGAAACTGCATCGTCCAGATCTTTGGAGTGGGCACTGTCAATGGTGAAGATTGGGGTTTCCCGTAGATCCAATCGTTTTTCGTATTCTTCAGCCGGAATATGAGCATTGGCAATTGCTTCTGCTTCTTGCAGCACATCTTCCGGAAATGCTTCAGTGACACCGTGCAATGCGACCATGGCTTCTGCACAGACACTGGCACGTGTAGCAACACCAAAACTAAAGACAATTTTCACCTTGTGTTCTGCATGACGCTGCCCTCGAAAAATCACTTGTGCTAAGACTTTGTCACCTTCTTGGAATAGCACACTGTCTTTGCGCTGGATCATCAGCGGTGTTTTTGCCATACAATCTGGACGAAACAGCAGCTTTCCACCTTCTTCTATGATAACGCCGGTGAGGCGACTGTCTGCTTCTTCCAGAATAGACAGCACCTCACCCTCTGGTTTTCCACTTCTGGAAGGGATATTTCCGATCAGTACACGATCTTTGGGCATGGCACCCTGCAAAAACTTTCCTGGGATAAAGACATCTGCGGCACCCTCTCCTTCAGGTCTTGCAAAACCAAAGGTGCGGCTCAGACGAACGATGGTAGCAGGATAAAATCCCATAATGGCGGAAGAAACATAACCGCGCCGCCGTTCACAGATTGCGCCTTCTTTGCGCAGTTCGTCTACGGCCTTGCGAAAGTTTGCTGCACCGCCTCGGTTGGTGCGGCATTTTGTGGCAAGTTCTCGGTCGCTCAGCGGAGAACGACCATTCTTTTTGAGAATCGTTAATATTTTTTTTCGATAGCTTTCGACGCTTTCCGCGCCGCCGAATGTCATATTAGGCATAAAAACAAGTTCCTTTCTATTTTCTCATGCTTTTTCGCCGTACCGCTGACAATGGTACGCAAAAGAAAAACGTCCTGTATTTCGGTGCCGTCCCAGAAATTCAGGGAAAACATCGAAGCACAGGACGAAGAGCCGCAATGACTATTTAATAATAAGCGGCATCACAATATCCATAAACAGAATTAGTACAAAAAATGCAACAGCAAAAATAAATGTAATTTTTTTCAGACGAGCTTCTTTTGTACGACCACGGTTCTTGTCATAGAACGAATCATTGCTGGCACCTGTCAATGCAGCAGTTGCATTCTGCGGTTTCTGTTCCTGCATCATGCAGATCACAATCAAAAAGATGCTAATCAGCAGGACAACAGCACCAAGAACGATTTCCCACACGCTCATGGAATCCCTCCTCCCGTATGATTGGTATAATGTGCAGCATTGCTGCATGATTTCAATATCTATTTTATTATAGCATATTCCCCTATATAATGCAAGCACTTTTTTTCGAAAAAATAGACAAAGTAATTCTGGATATACTAGTGATTTTTTATGAAATGTCCGCATATGAATAGGATGGCAGTAAAAACGAGAACCTGTTTGAAAGTAAATTTCAAATGCAAAAGAAACAAAAGGAGGCACCGATATGATAAAAAAGGAACTGGCTGCACAGGTGCCGGCCGGGCACCACAATTTAATTATGGAAGATCGGGAAAAATTAACATTGACCGGTGTAACAGATGTAGACTGCTTTGACGAACGAATGATCAATTTGTTTACCAGTCTGGGAGAATTGACCATTAAGGGACGGAATCTGCATATTAATGATGTGAGTGTGGAGAGCGGAGATATGACGGTTTCGGGGGATATCTGGTTGTTGCAGTATGGGGAAAAGGATCGCCGTGGACCTTTATCCCTTTTGGGAAAACTATTTCGGTAAACGAAGTGGAACTGGAGACATATTTTTCAGTACCTGAGCAGACACGGCTATTACTGCTTTCGGTGCTACTTGGAATTCCTTTGGGGATGTGCTTAGATATATTTCGCACGTTTCGAGTACTGTGGAAACATGGAAAGCTGGGAACTGCAGCGGAGGACATTGTATTTCTTCTAATCTGGGCGGGAAGTCTCGTCTGTTTTGCTACAGTATTCGCACGGGGTGAAATGCGGGGGTATTATGTATTTGGGAGTTTTATGGGGATCTTACTGTACCGATGCACTGTGGGATGCGTGACGGTTCCCTTACTGCGTCGGATTTTTCAGCGAATTGGTTGGATTTTAGAAAAAGTCTGGAGACCGATATCTCACGGTGTTGTGCGGATTTGTAAGAGAATCTACAGGAAATTTGGATATAATGCCAAAGTTTTAGAAAAACTGAAGTTTTTTTCCAATTTGCCCTTGATTGCATGGCGTAAGATGTTGTATAATAAAAAAGTAATTAAAAACAGGAGGCAGCGCAGCGATGGCAAGAGAAAAATCAGCGATAGAAAAAAAGCCACGTTGGATTTATAAAGTCATCAGTCGACTGGCAGTACTTGCGGCAATTATTGGGTGTACCGTAAGCGTAGTGTCCATACAGTCTAATATTGTGGAAAAGAAGACTGAACTTGCACAGGTGCAGAAACAGATCGATAATCTGACTGCCGAAAATGAAGACTTAGAACGTGTTTTGGCAAGCGGAGATATCGATAGTTATATGGAACGGCTTGCAAGGGAAGAGTATAATTATGCTTATCCGGATGAATTCCGGTTTTATGATACATCAAGAAATTAACCAGGTACAAACCGTCGTTTGTGCAACAGAAAGGGATACGGAGTTACATGCAGGTCGAAATCGGTAAAATTTATGAGGGTATAGTTAAGAGTATTGCCAAATACGGAACATTTGTGGAGATGCACGGTTCAGAAGGCGAACGGTTGATGGGAATGGTGCATATTTCAGAAGTTTCCCGCAGCTATGTTAATGAGATTCGGGATTATGTTACTGAAGGTCAGATGGTGCAGGTCAAAGTGATCGGTGTCAGCCCGGAAGGGAAGATCAGCCTTTCTATGAAACAAGTAGAAGAGAATGCGGATCGAAATCGTGGAGAACGGCACAGTGGAAGACCTACAAAAGAGGAAGGTTCGCAGCGTACGCCTAGACGCAATCATAGCAAGCCAAATGTTTGGGAACCGAAAAAACGGCAGGAGCCAACTGAACTGTCCTTTGAGGATATGCTTAGTCGGTTTAAGCAAAACAGTGAAGAACGCATGTGCGATATCAAGCGTAATACAGAACGGAAAAATCGTACACGTCGAAAATGATATTTAGAAAAAAGCAGCCGGAAAGCGGCTGCTTTTTGTGTTTCAAAGTGGAAAACAGAGGATATGAATTTTGAAAGAATTAGAAACAAAAAATTTGGAAATACTGGTAAAATAATTGCTTTATATATGAATAAAATAATTACAAAATAGATATTGACAAGCAGAAGAAATTTCGCTATAATAATATAAGTACTAGGGAAGTGAACTGGTACTTCTGAAAATCGTAAATGGAACATTTTTGTAGATCGATAGGGGTATGCATATTGAAGCCGGTATCATATGAACAATTACCGGATGAGGAACTTGTTTTTCTGGCACGGGAAAATCGCCGGGCGATGGAGATTCTGTTAATTCGTTATACGCCTCTGCTGGAACGTCAAGCAACGGCATTGCAGTGTATGTGTGATGCTGAAGATTTGATGCAGGAGGGGTATCTTGGTTTGATCTCTGCAGTTTGTCGGTACGATGGTAGCCGTGGCGTACCTTTTTCCGCTTATGCGAGCAGATGTGTAAAAAATCAGATGCTTTCTGCTTTGCGGAGATATCGTCATTTACCATTACCTGTAGGATCGTCTGATGTACCTCCATTTTCACAAGTGCAGGATCCTTCTTTGCAGCCTGACAGTGTTGTGCAAAGTCGAACACAGGTAGCGTCTATGGTTCATGCAATGGTGAACCGATTGTCTAGGCGAGAATATCAGGTTTGTATGATGATCTATGGAGGTGCAACATATGCGCAGACGGCGCATAAATTGCATATTTCAGAAAAATCAGTGGACAATGCGCTGCAGCGTGCAAGGCGAAAGCTACGCACCGAAGAAGAAATATCGTAACAGCGCCCGTTCTTTTTATTGGGATACCGTGCGGCAGTTTGTCGTTGGTATGATATGTTTTTTTAAAATGCCGGAAGTTCCGGTGCGAGGCATCGCCGTCGTGCACCTCGGGAAAGGTAAGGGAAACTCATGTACGAAGACAAGACTTTGGTATGCAAAGACTGTGGGGCAGAATTTGTGTTCACAGCAGGCGAACAGGAATTTTATGCAGAAAGAGGCTTTGAAAATGAGCCGAAACGCTGCAAAGCTTGCCGTGACGCAAAGCGTGGCAATGCGCCGAGACAAGAACGAGAAATGTTTACCGCAGTTTGTGATGCGTGCGGCGGAGAGGCAAGAGTGCCATTTCAGCCCCGTGATGGTCGTCCGATCTATTGCAGTGCATGCTATGCCAAAATGAAGGAAGAAGCATAAGCACTGTAATCATAACACAAGGTAACATAGCACGGCAAAAGAAACTTGCGGTGCTTCATGGAAGATGACTTTTTGTCTGCATAGCAGCAGGAAAGCAGGATACCCTAGTTTTGCAGAAATGCAGCAAAGGGCTGTGTATGCAAAGGCAGGAGGTGTGAGAGAATGACAACAATTACAAAAGAAACCATCATTGGCGATATTCTGGACATTGCGCCACAGACAGCACCGTTGTTTATGGCAATTGGTATGCATTGTCTGGGTTGCCCGGCCTCTCGTGGTGAGACCGTTGAAGAAGCTTGCATGGTACACGGAATTGATCCGGATGAACTGCTGGAAGAACTCAACAAGCAGATTGCTGCCGGTGATGTAAAGTAAAATGTACAAATTGCTCCCCGTGTAAATTCTGCCCCTTTAGATGATGGGGCAGAATTGGACGGCGGAGCATTTTTTATTTATAAAAATGCGAAAGGAAGAGTAGAAGAATGCTGACCAAACGTCTGGCTGCCTGTGCGGCAATGGTGACAAAGGGCGGCGTAACCTGTGATGTTGGTTCAGATCATGCTTATTTACCGGCAGAATTGTTGAAAAAAGGCATATGTCGCAGCGTTGTGGTGACAGATATTCATAAAAAGCCACTGGAAGCTGCAAGACGTACATTGACAAAAGCAGGTGTACTGTCGGATGCACGGCTGGTGTTGTGTGACGGTCTGCAACAGGTGTCAAAAGAAGATATTACTGATGTGGTTATTGCAGGAATGGGTGGCGAAACAATGGTGCATATTCTGGATTCATGTCAGTGGTGTACCAAAGTACATCTAATCTTACAGCCGATGACAAAACTTCCCGTATTGCGAAAGTGGTTATGGGAACATAGTTTTGTTTGGAAAGAAAAGGTGATTCTGGAAGGAAATAAAATGTATGTGGTGATGGACGTGCATTTTGAACAGAATCAAACAACATTGTCTTCACTGGAATTAGAAGTGGGGTTGCTGGATTGGACACAGCCTGAAGCCCAAGCATATGGACGGGATAAATACTGCCGATTGCAAAAGCTTGCCGAAAAGCTTGCTGAAGCTTGTCCAACGCAAAGTACACAAATTAAAATGTTGGCACAAGAATTGGCGCAGAAGCTGGATAGCGTAGAGCAGCAACAGAAACAGGAATAAGAACAGGAGGAAAACAGATGCTGACTGTTAGAGAAATTTATAGCACGATTGACACATTTGCACCGTTTGCTGCGCAAGAATCATGGGATAATTCGGGACTTTTGGTTGGCAGTATGACCCAGCCGGTAAAGAAAGTGCTGACTGTTTTGGATATTTCAGAACGTGCGCTGAAACATGCGATAATGATAGGTGCAGATGTGATCGTTTCTCATCATCCGGTCATATTTTCTCCCCTGAGGAAACTGGACAAAACACACCCAGTATATCGGCTAGCCGAGAATGGGATTAGTGCAATCTGTGTACATACGCCACTGGATATGGCAAAAGATGGACTTAATGCTTATGCCCACGCAATGCTGCAAAAGCCTTTGTCTCTGCAAAGTAATATTACACCTCTGGAGGTATGCGGTGCGGAAGGACAGGGTCTTGGCTGGGTTGATACAAGTAGCATTTACTGGATACCGACGGATTTAGCGAAAGAATTGCAAAAGGCATTTGGCTGTGCTTGTGTGCGGCATTCGAATTGGACGAAACAAATACGGAAAATTGCGTATTGTTCTGGATCCGGTGCATCTCTTTTGGAACAAGCAGCTGAAAAGGGTTGCGATGCACTCATTACGGGAGATATTAAACACGATCGTTGGTATGCGGCAGAGAGTTTGGATGTAGTGCTGTTTGACTGCGGACATTATGAAACGGAGCAAATGGCACCGATAATTCTTAAGAAAATGTTGCAGGGGGCATACCCGGAATTGGACGTATATTGTATGACAGAAAATAATCCCATTTGCATGGAGATCGGGGGACGTACAGTATGAGTGTTTGGAGATGTCCAGTTTGCGGGACATTCATGCACCATCGGGAAAAATACTGGAACTGTGCTAAAGGTCATACTTTTGATACAGCAAGAAGTGGTTATGTGAATCTTCTGCCATCGAACTATAAACATGCCAAAAATCCTGGTGATAATGCGGTGATGATGCGGGCACGTCGGAAGTTTTTGGATGCAGGCCATTATGCACCTCTGCTACAGGCACTGGAAAAAGCTGTGGTACGATGTGGGAAACCAGGTGGAGTACTGATTGATGCTGGCTGCGGTGAAGGATATTATACACAAGGCGTTTCTATGGCATTGGCAACAGCTGAAAAGCCAATGGAAATTTATGGTGTAGATATTTCTAAGAGTGCAGCCGACGCTGCTGCAAAACGTTGCCCAAACGCTCGTTTTGCTGTAGGAAGTGTGTACCATCTCCCTGTAACAGATCGTTGCTGTGATGTGCTAATGACAATATTTGCGCCATATTGTGGGAATGAATTTCGACGGATACTGCACAAAAATGGAACGATGATCATGGTGATTCCTGGACAACAGCATTTGTGGGGGCTAAAAGAGGCAATCTATGATGTCCCCTATCCCAATGCTGTACGAGACTACGCTTTAGAAGGCTTTGAATTGATGCAGGCGGAATATGTGGATAGTTGGTTAAAGCTGGAAAACCCGGAAGATATTCAAAATTTGTTTCAGATGACGCCCTATTATTATAAGACCGGGCGGGAAGAACATGCTCGGTTAGCACAGCTGCAAAGTTTGTCTACACAGATTTCTTTTGAAATTTTGCAGTATCGAGTTTTGAAATCGTAATATCGGAAAAAGTGTGATATACTGTTTGCGGAAATAGATGGTACTATGTTTTCGAACTTTTTAAGAAGTGATTATGGAAAAACACGCTTAGATGTGGAGTGGGTGAAAGTGCAGCAGATTTGCGGCAGCACGTGAGATTTTGTCTGAAACTGCGTGATGGAAGATATTTACCAAAAAATATGAAAGAAAATACTGACGCAACTAGTCTGCCAATTTGTTCGGCGGGACAGATGCGATGATTTCTTAGAAAAGGGGTATGATACATGGCATTGGATGGTGCATATTTATACGCAGTACGGCAGGAACTTCTGCCGTTGATTGATTCACGCATTGAAAAAATTCATCAGCCTACCCGTGAGGAACTGATATTGGCATTTCGTTCCCGAAACGGTGGTGCAAAGGTACTGATTTCTTGTGCGGCAGATCGAGCGCGAGTGCATCTGACCCAGATACCAGTGGAAAATCCCAAAACACCTCATATGTTTTGTATGCTTTTGCGCAAAAGACTGGGAAATGGTAGATTGCTTGCCATTCGTCAAGACGGATTAGAAAGAGTGCTGTACTTTGACTTTTCTTGTATCAATGAACTAGGCGATGTGGTACAGTTGACGCTTGCCTGTGAGATTATGGGACGATATTCCAATCTCATTCTGATTGATGAAAAAGGCATAGTGGCAGATAGCATGAAACGTGTGGATGCTACGATGTCCAGTAAACGGCTGGTATTGCCCGGTGTGGCATATATGGCGCCCCCTCGGGATGACCGGCTAAATTTTTTGACTGCATCGTCAGAAGAGATTCGCAATGTAGTCAGTGGCAAGAACGGTGAACTTTCTAAGGTATTGCTGCAAACACTGGAAGGTGTATCACCGGTTTTGGTGCGAGAGTGGGCATTTTATACTGGCCAGGGAAAACCATGCCGCAGTGAATTACTCACAACAGATCAGTTAGATCGTCTATGTTATTGTATTCAGCGGGCAAAGATATTGCTGGAACAAAAAAAAGCAGTGTTTACTATGGTGAGTACTCGGGAAGGACAGCCAAAAGATTTTTCATTTTTGCCATTGCATCAATATGGTACACTGATGGTTACAAAGATCATGCCTTCTGCAAGTGCGCTTTTGGATGAATTTTATGCAAGTCGAGATCGTGTGGCACGGTTAAAACAGCGGGCGAACGACTTGTTCCACTTGCTGTTACATACTACGGAGCGTATCCAGCGGCGAATTGCTTCACAGTCAGAGGAATTGGAAGCATGCAGTGAAAAGGACAATGAAAAGCGAAAAGCTGATTTAATTTCTGCCAATTTATATCGATTGCAGAAAGGGGATACACAAGCAGTGCTGGAAGATTTTTATGATCCAAATTGTCCAAAAGTAACAATATCATTGGATTCACGTCTGACGCCGCCCCAAAATGCGCAGAAATATTATCAAGCATATAAAAAAGCGTGTACGGCAGAAAAAATCCTCACGGAACAGATCGCAAAGGGAAGGGAAGAACTGGTATATCTGGATAGTGTACTAGATGTACTGAGCCGTGCAGAAACGGAAAATGATTTAGATCAGCTCCGAATGGAACTGCAGGAGCAAGGGTACTTGCGACTTAGTGGAAGAAAAAGCAAACCAGCAAAATTGTTGCCTCCTATGGTTTATACAACATCGGATGGGACACGGATTATGGTTGGACGTAACAATCGGCAAAATGATCAGCTGACTTTGAAAATAGCGAATAAAAATGATATCTGGCTGCATACTCAAAATATTCCCGGATCCCATGTAATTCTTGAAACCGGCGGTAAGGAACCCACACTGGAAGTTTTGAAAGAAGCCGCCCAGTTGGCAGCATATCACAGCAAAGCGAGAAACTCCGCACAAGTGCCAGTGGATTACTGTCAGGTGCGTTATGTGAAAAAACCAGCTGGAGCAAAACCGGGAATGGTAATTTTTTCAAATCAGCATACATTATATGTGGTGCCAAAACAGATGGAATGAAAGAACTGAGCATAATTGTATTTTGTATGATTGTTGTAAAATCAATCTACAAAATATTTTGTTGAAAGGAGTGTGCAATGCAGCCTATTCGATTAACGGAATCTTTTTTTCACCGGGATTGCTTGGATGTTGCTCCGGATCTTGTGGGAAAACTGCTTGTTCGTCGTCTCCCTGATGGTATGATTTTACGGGAACGCATTGCCGAAACAGAAGCATACCGCGGAACAGAAGATCTGGCGTGTCATGCTTCTAAAGGCAGAACACCACGAACGGAGTTATTGTACCGGGAAAGCGGTGTTATTTATATCTATCTTTGTTATGGAATGCATTGGCTTATTAATGTAATTACCGGTGAACAAGAACAGCCTCAGGGAGTACTTCTTCGTGCCGGAGAAGTACATAAAGGACCGGCAAAATTGACCAAATATTTGCATATTGATCGATCTTTGAATGGACATAGTTTTGTTACCTGTCCAAATTTGTGGATTGAAGATGATGGATTTTGTCCGCAACTTCGTACCGATGTTCGTGTGGGGGTGGACTATGCCGGGGAATATTGGAAAAATAAACCTTGGCGGTGGATCTGGGATACAACAAAAAAAATGGAATAATGATACAAAAAAGCCGTATTCAAATGTACTCGAATACGGCTTTGGTTTGTATTATCTCTTAAAATATTTCAATTATTCTTCCTCATCAGCAACTTCTTCTGTATCTTCGTCATTGTTTTCCAGCAAAGCACGCATGGAGATAGAGATACGCTTGTTTTCAATGTCAATGTCAATAATCTTAACATTCACAGTGTCACCAATGGAAACAATGTCCTTAACATTCTCTACACGCTTGTCAGCAAGTTGAGAAATGTGGATCAACCCGTCAACGCCATCAATAATCTGTGCAAATGCACCGAACGGTGTGATAGAAACAATGGTAACCGGAATGACATCACCAATTTTATAGTTTGCCTTGAATTTTTCCCAAGGATTGTCTTCCTGTTTTTTGTATCCCAAGGAGATACGGTTGTTTTCCTTGTCTAATTCCTTGATGTATACTTCAATATAGTCACCTACATTGACAACTTCACTCGGATGCTTAATGCGTTTCCAAGAGAGTTCAGAGATGTGTACCATACCGTCAATGCCGCCCAAATCTACAAATGCACCATAGCTTGTCAAGGACTTTACCTCACCCTTGTAAGTCTTGCCAACTTCTGCGGTTTCCCAGAATGCTTCTCTTGCAGCATCTTTTTCTGCCTTCAGAACAGCCTTAATGGAACCTACCGCTCTTCTGCGGTGTTCATTCACTTCCAAAATGATAAAACGCTGTTGAGTCTTAACCAAAGAATCGGTTTCTGCGCCACGGGGCAGACCGCTTTGTGATGCAGGAATGAAAACGCGAACACCTGCATAAGTGATAATTACGCCACCTTTGACAGAAGCGTTTACGGTGCCTTCCAGTACAGTGCCCTCTTCCTTAGCTTTGATAATCTCTTCAAAGCCTTTCATTTCGTCAACTTTCTTCTTAGACAGTGTAACAATTCCTTCTTGATCGTTGATCTTTGTAACGATTAAATCAAGTTCATCGCCGACAGAAACAACATCTGCAGGCTTTTTGGAGGGATCATCTGTCAATTCATTTAGCGGTACATAGCCAGTATGCTTTGTGCCGACATCAACAATTGCTTCCGTGTTGTTCAGAGAGCAAACAATGCCCTTCACTTTTTCTCCTGTATGTATTTTTTTGAAGGACTGATCCAGAGCTTCCGCGAAGTTAATATCTTCCTCCACGTTGTTGTTATCCATAATTTCAGTCATAGTTTGTTGAACCTCCTTAATGATATGTGCCGGTGTGGACGCGCCAGCAGTAATGCCGATTTTTTCAGCATTGTTTAGGTCTAAAGTGTAAAGCTCATCCGAATTTTCAATATGATAAGACCTACAGTTTCTGTTGCAGACATGATACAGTTTTACGGTGTTGGAACTGTGTCTGCCGCCCACAATGATCATCAAATCTGACTTGCGAGAGAGTTTGTCTGCGTCGGATTGCCGCACTTGTGTTGCGTGGCAAATTGTATCATAAACCATAATATTCGGGTTGTCCTTGGGAAGAGCTCTTAAACACTTTTCCCATACTAATATATTATACGTTGTTTGTGCAACAATTGCAAGCTTTTTGTTGGGATTCAATAAATTTTTTTGAAAAAAATTGTTTAGACCTTCTTCACTTTCAAAAACAAAGCAATTATCCTTACAATGCCCAACAATTGCTTCCACTTCGGGATGCTTTTCATCTCCGGCAATTAACACAAAATCACCATCTTTTGTATGCTTCTCGACGATTCTGTGAATTTTTGCCACAAACGGACATGTAGCATCCACATAAGGATTACCCGCCTGTTTGAGTTGCTGATAGACCTCAGCACTGACTCCGTGCGAGCGGATAATCACACATTCTCCAGGATGGAGTTCGGAAATGGAATTGACGATGCGTGCTCCCTTGCGTGTCAGGTCATCCACCACATTTTGATTATGAATGATGGGACCGAGTGTTGCAACCGAACTGTATTTTTCTAACGCTTGATAGCAGAGTTTTACAGCTCTGTCCACACCAAAGCAAAACCCAGCTGATTTTGCCACAATAATCTGTGTCATAAACGTGTTATTCCTCCGTTCCCGCAACAGTAGTTGTATCCGTGTTTGCGGTATTTGTATGATTCTGTATCTTTTTTAGTTTATTTTGCTGGATTGCTGCACGACGTTGCTCCTGTGCAATTTCAATCGAGGTACGCTTTTTCGGCACATCGTGCATAATGGGAAATGGGGGATCTTCTTCAACCATTTTACGAATCGCATCCATAATATCATTTCGCATGGCATGCATCTGATGGGGTGTAGAATTGGCGTTCAATCCGTAGTCAGCGGCATAGAGTGGTTTTCCAATTCGAACGCAAATGCGGCTTTTAAAGTGCAGATTATTCGAATCAAAAATTAGACCTACAGGAACAACCGGCTTCCCGCTGCGTGCGGCCAGTACACAAACGCCGCTTTTCCCTCTGCCCACTTTACCGTCGGTATGTCGCGTGCCTTCCGGGAAAATGGTCAGATGTCGTTTTTTTTCCAGACGCTTTGTTGCCTCTGTAAGCATATCATATGAAGGCTTTTTGGAATCCGATGTAGGAAACGCTCCCATAAAGCGAATAAAACAACCAAAAATCGGATTTTTAAACAGCGGTTCCTTTGCAATATAGTTGAATGGATGCGGTGACGCCATTGCAACCAGTACGGGGTCTAAATAGCTGCGATGATTGGAAGCAAAGATAACGGCAGTGCCTTTTGGAACATTTTCTTTTCCCTCAAAAGAAATGCGATAGTAAAATAAAAATAGAAATCGAACAATGTAATAGGCGATACGATAAAAGAAAAAGACAATGGGATATGGCAAATAATCACTCCTTTTTTGTATTAACAGAGCAGCATTTTTTCATACTTCAAATATATTTGTTTTCATGAGTATCTATGCGATTTTATGGGTAAAATTTAATTTTATTCTGGTTATAATGATTAATATAATGTGAGATAATAAAATGCAGACAAGTAAAGTGGTTTGTATTTTGAGAATTATTCCAGTTCTAGACGTTTTTCCGCTAAGTTTAAGATTTCCTCGCATACCTCATGAAAGCCCATGTTGGTTGTGTCGATGATAACAGCATCTTTAGCACGATGCAGCGGTGAAACGGCACGATGTATATCGTTGTAATCTCGCTGTTGAATTTCTTCTAGAAGTTGTTCATAGCTTGGTGCATCAGGTTTGTCTTCGAGTTCTAAATACCGCCTGCTGGCTCGTTCCTCGGCAGATGCCGTGAGATAAATTTTTAAATCGGCATCCGGCAGTACAACAGTACCAATGTCTCTTCCATCCATAATGACATTATATTCTTTTGCAATATCTTTTTGGGTTTCCAAGAGAAATTCCCGTACTTTCGGTAAAGCAGAAACTTCGGATGCTTTCATGGAAATTTCCGGAGTGCGGATTTTGTCAGTAACATTATCTCCGTTCAGGAAAATACATTGTGTTCCAGCAAAATATTTTAGTTCAAGATGACAGGATACTTCTAGGTCGTCCAAGAATGCCTTTGTTGTAGGGTAATCGGCAGAGAATAGGGCAATTGCGCGGTAGAGTGCACCAGTATCTACGTAGACAAATCCAAGCTGGGAAGCAACTTCTCTGGCAACGCTGCTCTTGCCGGCGCCGGCAGGACCATCGATAGCAATGTTGATCGTTTTCATAAGGTACTCCTTTGATGTAATATTAGAGTGTGTTCACATGAAAATAAAACGCACGTTTTTTCAGCATAATTTGATAATGCCTATTTACATTTAAATTTTTGCGGTCGATAGCCCGTCCTTGCATTTTTACTTTGTTTGTGCACAAATTTGACTTGAAAACCTGTGCGCATAAAATGCAATAGAACCATTGTACCTTTTATTTATGAGACGCATTGAAAGCAATATCGCGTACATAAAGGGTATGTTGTTCGGGCATTATCTTTGCCGCTGCTTATTTAATATGTAAGTTTGGTGGCAGTGATGCAGTTAGTGTAATAGCGGATAATTTGCAATTGCCAACGCTGCACTATAGGCAGTAGCAAATGCAATCTGTAAATTAAAGCCGCCGGTAAATCCATCAGTATCTAGAATCTCTCCGGCGAAGTATAATCCTTTACAACATTTAGAAGCCATGGTTTTTGCATCCACTTCTTTGACTGAAACGCCGCCCCGGGTAATAATTGCTTCATCGATTGGCCGGAATGCGCGGATATGGAGAGGGACGGATTTTATAGTTTCAACCAATTTTTGCCGTTGTTGTCTGGTAACACTATGTGCCTTTATGCCGGGCGAAATGTGACATATCTGTAGGATAGGAAGGATTAACTTTGCAGGCAGAAGTGCGTGCAGCAGATTTCCTAAATCTCGATTGATATTTTCTGATATATCCCTTTGGATGCGTTTATCTAATCGTTCCGATGTTAATCCGGGTTTTAAATCAATTTCCAGATGATAATCCTGCGGGCTGCCACTTGGAATACAAGCACTTGCCCGAAGAACCAGTGGCCCTGAAACGCCAAAATGGGTGAAGAGCATTTCGCCCATTTCTTCAAAAATGCATTTTTTTCCTCGATAAAGCCGAAGTATCACATTGCGTAGCGAAAGTCCCATTGCGTGACCGCACCAAGATTCCTCAGTGACCATGGGAATGAGCGAAGGCACAAGCGGTACAATGGTATGTCCTGCTTGTTGTGCCAGTTGGTAGCCAATTCCTGTCGAACCAGTTTTGGGATAGGATATACCCCCTGTGGCGATCAGTGTGGTTTCAGCATGAAATTCTCGACCGTCAGCGGTAACGGCACCATAGCAACAGTTATTTTGCAAGAGTAGCTGTGTCGCTTCACCGTGGACAACAGGAATTCCGGCATTTTTCACTGCATTTTGGAGTGCCTGCACTACATCTTCAGCTCGGTCGCTGGCAGGAAAAACCCGGTTGCCACGTTCTATTTTCAGCGGAATGCCCAGATTTTCAAAAAATGCCATGACATCTTGAGGCATACAACGAGAAAATGCACTGTATAAGAATTTGCTGTTTCTTGGAATACTGGCAAAGAGCGTGTCTTTGTCACAGTAATTGGTTAGATTGCAGCGCCCCTTTCCGGTGATGCGCAGCTTCCGTCCAAGTTGGGTATTGTGTTCTAAAATAATGCAGCGTTTTCCGCTGCCGGCGATGTGCAAGGCGGCAAAAATACCGGCTGGTCCACCGCCGATGCATAAGTGGTCAGCTTCCATATTCCCTCACTTTTCTTTCCGATTTTTTGTGCGTGCCAGTAGTTGATTTCTTCTTGCCGCGGTTGCTTCTGTGTCTACTAGATACCCATCTGGGGTTTGTATAAGCAAATCGCCTTCCTTGGCTTCCTTTGGCAAATTTATCTGTGGCACATCTATGAAACCGCTGTCTGTTTCCAGAACAGCGAAAGTTCCCTCAAACCTGTCAATGATTATCATAATAGCCCTCCTTGGGACATTATATTGTTGCAGTGCTGTGCTTTTGACAATACGGCAATATATGTTTAACTATAAATTTGTATTTTTCATCGAATCAGAGGTTAAAGTTTTTCATATGCATGTATTGAATGAAAATTTTATTTAAATCAAATTTGCAAAAAATCTGACTGGGCAATTTGTATGTCATAGTTGATCGGTGTGCGCTAAGGTGACACCAATTTCTATTTTTCTGTGGAGACGGTAAGTGTTTCGCCATCGGATTGAATGGTGATTGTGCCGCAAATATCTGTACGCCAGATATTTTCTCCACAGAACTTGGACAATCTTGCAACTGCTTCCTGATGGGGATGACCATATGTATTATCTGTACCACAGGAAATCACTGCATAATTTGGAGACAGGGCATACAGAAAATCATCGGTAGAGGATTCCCGGCTGCCGTGGTGTCCCACTTTTAATACATCTGTTTGTATGCCGTTTAGGGCACCGCCTTCCAACAGATCCTCTTCTTCCGGCGTAGACGCATCTCCGGTAAAGAAAAAGCTGGTTTCACCGCAGGTAAGATAGGTACAAATGGAATAATCGTTGAGAGAATTATAGTTTTTTTGCGGTGAGGGAATAATTTGCAGCGCAGCACTGCCCAAATCAATGGTCATATCAGTGGCTTCTGTCAAGAAAAGTCCGTTATCTTCTACACCGTCGAGAAATTTCTCATAGACTTGTGTGGTAGGAATCTGATCATCGGGCAGTACAGGCGTCATTACATTTTCGATAGTAAGATCATCATACTCACACGCATATGCCAGAATATCCTGAAAACCGCCTATATGGTCGGAATGCGGATGTGTAACGATAATCCAGTCTAGTTTTGTAATGCCGTATTTCTGTAAATCTGCTAGTAC
>CASEVP010000104.1 GCA_949291345.1 uncultured Ruminococcus sp. | reverse complement strand
TGACGAATCCTTATCTAATCGATCGTATAACAAGTGTTACAGGTACAACAACATATTCAGCTAAAACATCATATAGCGATGCAATTTTTTCTGCAGAAGTTGCAACAGAACTAAAACAGATTATGAGGCAAAATGGTGAAGAACGCTATGCATCAATTGGATATCCGGTAGGAGTGAAAAGCGGTACTGCTCAGGTGGATAATGGTGCATCAGAAAATTCGTTACTGGTGGGATTTAATGATGATGCTGAACTACCAATTGCGTTTAGTATTGTAATTGAGGATCGTATCTCCGGAGAAGTTTCGACAACTGATATTGCCTCTGTTTTACTAAATTCATTAAATAAATCATAACATTATGCGTGTGTTTTTAAATGATTAAGAGATTATGTTTATTAAAGTAGTACAAGAATAACAATAATTAATTATTAAGGTATATATAAATAGGCATGACATAATTTTACAATACATATTCTGTACAGAGGTGATCACATGTTCTGTACATTGGATGAATTACGCAAAAAAGATGTTGTGAATGTGATAAATGGTGAAATTTTGGGGCGAGTAGATGATTTAGAATTAGATGCGAACACCGCTACTATACAAAAATTAATTTTATATGGGCGTCCTAAATTTTTTGGAATATTTGGAGAACGAGATAATTGCGTTATCGCATTTCATCAGATTCGGTTGATCGGAAAAGATACCATCTTGGTTGAGTTAAAGGGATTATCAGAATGTACAATTTGCACAAATAGGAAACAAAGCAGTTGAAAAAAATCTACACATAATTGCTTGACCAAAATGCCAAATATTTGTTATAATAGTAAAGCAGTTCACACGCTGCTTTTGTAAATGCGGGTGCTGTACAATAAATTGTGCAGTTGCAAATACGGAAAGGGCAGCGGAGGAGGCAAAACCATTATATTTTAGGAGGACTACACAATGGGCGTAGTATCAATGAAACAGCTGTTGGAAGCTGGCGTACATTTTGGTCACCAGACCAGAAGATGGAACCCGAAAATGGCTCCATATATCTTTACAGAACGGAATAGCATTTACATTATTGATTTGCAGAAGACAGTAAAAAAGCTGGATGAAGCATATATGTTTATCCGCGATATTTCTGCACAGGGTGAATCCGTATTGTTTGTTGGTACAAAAAAACAGGCTGGTGAATCTATCAAGGAAGAAGCAACACGTGCTGGTGCATATTATGTTAATGCACGTTGGTTAGGCGGAATGATGACCAATTTCACTACAATTCAGAGAAGAATTAAGCGTCTGGAGCAACTTCACGAAATGGAAACAGACGGTACTTTTGATCTTCTGCCGAAAAAAGAGGTTGGAAAGCTGCAGCTAGAAATTGAAAAGCTGGAAAAATTCTTGGGCGGCATTAAAGAAATGAAAAAGCTGCCAGGTGCATTGTTTATCGTTGATCCTCGAAAGGAACGTATTGCAGTTGCAGAAGCAAAGAAGCTGAATATTCCTATTGTTGCAATTGTCGATACAAACTGTGATCCGGATGAGATTGACTATGTGATTCCGGGAAATGACGATGCAATTCGTGCAGTAAAGTTGATTGCGGGCGTAATGGCAGATGCAATTATTGAAGGTCGTCAGGGTGCAGATGCAGAAGCAGCAGAAGAAAAAGCTGCAGAAACGAATGCTGAAGTAACAGAAGAAACTGCAGAATAAGCAGATCGCAAACAATAGAATGCCCGAATATGTTTGTAAAACGATCCAATCATATTCGGGTTTTTTAGAAATAAATTTTCTAATGAAAAATAGGAGGAATTATCCCATGGCTAATTTTACAGCAAAAGATGTCAATGAACTGCGTAAGTCTACAGGTGTCGGAATGATGGACTGTAAGAAAGCACTGACTGAGGCAGATGGCGATGTTGATAAGGCAATTGAGATCTTGCGTGAAAAAGGTTTGGCTACACAAGCAAAAAAAGCAGGCCGTGTTGCTGCAGAAGGCATGGTAGTTGCAAAAGTGAATGAAGACAATACTGTAGGTTGTGTAGTTGAAGTAAACTCTGAAACAGACTTTGTTGCCAATACTGATGAATTTAAGGCGTTCGTAAATTTGGTTGCTGATACAATCATTGAAAAGAATCCTGTTGATGTTGATGCTCTGAAGAAAATGACAGTTGCCGGCGGCACACAGACTGTTGATGAAGCATTGCAAGAATTGTTCTTGAAGATTCGTGAAAATTTACAGATTCGTCGTTTTGTTCGTTTGGAAGGTATTCTTGTTCCTTATATTCACGGCGGCGGTAAGATCGGTGTATTGGTTTGTGCCGAATCTCCTGCAGGTGCAACTGCGGAAGTTTTGGCTGCTGCAAAAGATTGTGCATTACAGGTAGCAGCAATGAATCCACCATATTTGAAGCGGGAAGATGTTCCGGCGTCGGTATTGGATGAAGAAAAGAAAATCATTTTAGCACAGATGGCTGAAGATCCGAAGATGGCAAATAAGCCGGATCAGGTAAAAGAAAAGATTGCTGCTGGTAAGGTAGGCAAATACTATGAAGAAAATTGTTTGTTGGAACAGGCATTTGTTAAGGAAAACAAAGTTTCCGTGCAGGGATATGTACAGGACGTTGCAAAAAAAGCTGGTACAACAATCAATATCGTTCAATTTGTTCGTTTTGAACGTGGTGAAGGGATAGAAAAGAAGGCGGACAATTTCGCCGAAGAAATTGCAAATATGATAAAGTAAGCAAATTTGTGCTTTTGTTGAAATAACCTGTAAGTGATTTTTATATCATTTATTAAAAATGATTTTGTAAAAATTTATTGAAAAGGGCTGTTGCATTGGATTGAATGTGCAATAGCCTTTTTTTAAATTTTTTATAAGAAATCGCTTTACAATTGGAGAAAAATAGTGTAAAATAGGAATAAGAAGTTTATATGCATGAAATAAACACTTCTGAAATCTGACATCAAAAGAAAGGAATTAGATGCATGAAACCAAAGTATCAACGGGTTCTTCTAAAACTGAGCGGCGAAGCATTAGCAGGCACTAAAAAAACGGGACTTGACACAGAAACAATATTGCCAATTTGCCAGAGTATAAAGAAATGTGTAGATGCTGGTGTACAGATCGGGATTGTTGTTGGTGGTGGAAATTTTTGGAGAGGTCGTTCTAGCAAAAATATGGATCGGACTAGGGCTGATCATATTGGTATGCTTGCAACAACAATGAATGCCCTTGCTGTTGCGGATATGCTGGAATCGCTGAATGTGGAGGTACGTGTGCAAACAGCGATTATGATGCAGCAAATTGCAGAACCATATATACGTAATCGTGCGATATCTCACTTAAAAAAAGGTAGAGTTGTAATATTTGGTTGTGGTACCGGCAGTCCATTTTTCTCTACTGATACTGCGGCTACACTTCGTGCTGTTGAAATTGAGGCTGATATATTATTAAAGGCAACAATGGTAGACGGCGTGTATAACAAGGATCCACATAAATTTAATGATGCGGTACGGTATGAACATCTGACATTCAGTGACGTATTAGGAAGCGCATTGCAAGTCATGGATAGTACAGCTGCTTCCATGTGCAGAGATAATGAAATGCCTATGTTGGTGTTTGATTTGAGTCGCCCAGATAACATATATGATGCGATTATGGGAAAAGAAGTCGGCACTGTGGTATCAGAAGTTGTATAATATATGTGCATAAAGTGGAATTGCCCACATAAAATGAATGGAAAGGAGCCCTATACGGGAAAAATTATGAAAGAACTAATGAAAGAAGCAGAGGAAAAGATGAAGAAGTCCATAGGACGTCTGGAACATGAATATACTACCATTCGCGCAGGTCGTGCCAATCCTGCTGTTTTAGATAAAGTGAATGTAGATTATTATGGAGTACCGACGCCGATCCAACAGATGGCTGCTGTGTCAGTTTCTGAAGCAAGAATATTGGTGATTCAGCCATGGGATGCTACAACTTTGAAAGCAATTGAAAAAGCCATTCTGGCATCTGATGTTGGTATTACTCCTACGAATGATGGAAAAGTAATCCGACTTGTATTCCCCCAGTTGACAGAAGATCGTCGTAAAGAGCTATGCAAAGACATTAAAAAAATGGGTGAAGAAACAAAGGTGGCGGTTCGAAATATTCGCCGTGAATGCATGGATAAATTAAAGGCAAAAAAGAAAAATTCTGAGATATCAGAAGATGAGTTGAAAGACGGCGAAAAACAAATTCAGAATTTGACGGATAAATATTGTGATATTGTTGATCAAATGGTTGTAGAAAAAGATAAAGAAATTATGAGTATCTAAGAAATTTATTTAATTATCTTGTCTGAAGGAAAAGTGTTAAGGCTGTTTGTCTTAATTCAGTATGTTTAAAGAGTTGCCAATTGCGTAATTTTCTGTCATGCTGCATTTTGTTGAATTTACGGAAAAATATCATTGCACAGATTACATTGGATGTTTCAGTACTTCCTGACGTAGTTGTAGAAAAATTTTCATTTGTGCTTTAAATTATAATTTGTAAAGCACAAATGAATTTTTCTGTATGCACGACACATGATGAATAGGAGATGAAAAAAGAGTGGCATTATCATTTTTTAATAAGAACAAAAAAGCAAAAAAAAGTGTAGAAAAACTACCTGATACTTTGCCAAATCATGTTGGCTTTATTATGGATGGAAATGGAAGATGGGCGACAAAACGTGGAATGCCTCGAACATTTGGACATCGAGAAGGCGCAAAAAATTTTAAGGATTTGTCGTTATATTGCCGTGATATTGGAATACGAAATGCATCGTTTTATGTTTTTTCCACTGAAAATTGGAAACGTCCGCAAGATGAAATAGATGCAATAATGGATCTATTTTGGGATTACCTTAGCGAAGCAGATCAATATTTGGAAAAACGTGTACGTATGATCTTTGTAGGAGATCGCAGTAGGCTACAGGATCGCCTCCAAAAAAGAATGAATGAGCTGGAAAACGATTCCAAGGATTTTGAAAAGATGAATTTAATTCTGGCCATTAATTATGGTGGACGTGATGAAATACGTCATGCCACGCAGGAAATTGCAAGACAAGTGAAGGATGGTCTTTTGGATCCAGATGCGATTACAGAAGAAACAATTGAGAAACATTTATATACAGCTGGATTGCCGGATGTAGATTTGTTAATTCGTCCAAGTGGTGAACTTCGTTTATCTAACTATTTGATATGGCAATGTGCGTATGCGGAATATTATTTTACAAATGTCTTATGGCCGGATTTTAAGCGTAACGAATTCAATAAGGCGCTTATTAATTATGCACAGCGTGGAAGAAGATTTGGGGGCATATAACCATGAAGATTCGGATTATTTCTGGTATAATTGGAGCTGCACTTGCAGTATTAATTTTAGTATTTCATAATACATTTCTCTTCCCGTTGGCAATTGCTGTATTGATTGACCTTGCACTTTATGAGTTATTTCATGCCGGAATGTGCTTACATTGCCGCATTTCTGTTGGAGCGAGTTTCCTTTTTGGAGCTGTATTGCCCTTTTTGCAGTACTACGGCAATAACGCTGCAATTATTGCACTTACCTTTTTTTGCATAATGGCAATGTTTGCAGAAATGGTTTTGCTGCATCAACATGTGAAATACCAAGAGATTTTGTTTATTGTAGCTGTAACGATTTTGGTATCCAATTCGTTGAATATGCTGAATATCATATTGTTGAGAAGTCCATTTGGATTGGCTTCGGTTATTCTGGCATTGAGTGCAGCATGGATTGCGGATACTGGTGCTTATTTTGCAGGGTCTTTTTTGGGAAAACATAAGCTGTGTCCAGAAATTAGTCCCAAAAAAACAGTAGAAGGTTTTTTTGGCGGCATTATCATGGATGTCATTGTGATGATACTGTTTGCATGGATTTATAGTCTAATTACAAAAGCAAATGTACATTATTTATGGTTAATTTTTATTGCTGTGGTATGTGCAGTGATTAGCGTACTGGGAGATTTAAGTGCTTCAATCATAAAACGGCAGCAAGGAATTAAGGATTTTGGAAAAATCATGCCAGGTCATGGCGGTATTATGGATCGTTTTGATAGTGTACTGTTTACCGTACCAGCATTCTATGCATTAGAATGTATGTATACGGTGTTTTACCAGTGAGGATAGGAATTGACAAACAAAAACACACGATGTACGGGGCGACTCCCATGCATCGTGTATATATTATATATAAAAATACAGAACAAGACGATGATTGAGAAGAGGGAAAATTCATGGAAAAAGTTGTCTCCATATTAGGTTCAACTGGCTCAATAGGTACACAGGCATTAGAAGTCATTGAAATGCATGGAATGCATGTGCATGCACTTGCGGCAAATCAAAATATAGCTCTGTTGGAAACTCAGGTTCGAAAGTATCATCCCAAAAAGGTTTGCGTATATGATACGACTCGGTACAGTGAATTGAAAGCAAGACTTACAGATGTGGATGTACAAGTATTGACTGGAATGGATGGAATGTGTGAAATCGCATTAGATAATTGTGCTGATATATTGATTAATTCTGTTGTAGGAATGGTTGGTCTTCTTCCTACTCTGACAGCAATTAATGCAGGTATTGATATCGCACTTGCCAATAAAGAAACATTGGTTGCTGGCGGTGCACTAGTAATGGAGCGTGCGGCAAAAAAAGGTGTGCATATTTATCCTGTCGATAGTGAACATTCGGCGATATTCCAATGTTTACAGGGAAATAAGAGAGAGCAGCTTCGTAAAATTATTTTAACCGCATCAGGGGGACCCTTCTATGGAAAAATAAAAAATGAATTACAAAATGTGACAGTGAAGGATGCACTTGCTCATCCAAACTGGAGCATGGGAAATAAAATTACCATCGATTCTGCAACGTTGATGAATAAGGGATTAGAATTTATTGAGGCAAAGTGGTTGTTTGATTTACAACCAGAACAAATTGAGATTGTTGTACATCGACAGAGTGTAGTGCATTCTGCCGTTGAATATCAAGATTGTTCAGTGATAGCACAGATGGGTGTGCCGGATATGAAAATTCCAATTCAATATGCTCTATTATATCCAGATAGGTTGCCTTGCCCCACAAGATCACTTTCACTGACAGAATATGGAACTTTGACGTTTGAAAAGCCAGACATGAAAACATTTGAGTGTTTACAAATAGCAATTGAAAGTATTCGGATCGGGGGAATAGCTCCGTGTGTGATAAATGGTGCAAATGAAGTTGCAGTTGCAGCGTTTTTAGAAGGAAAGATCGGATTTTTGGATATCGCAACATTGTCAAAAAAAGCCATGAGAGCAATGAAACCCATGGAAATCACATGTTATGAGGATGTAATTCGTGCAGATCGTTTTGCGCGGGAATTTATTCTAAATACCATTTCTAAGTAAAGAAAGGACAACATTGTCATGCAGCATATCATAACACTTTTGATTGCCATACTTGTGTTTGGCTTAATTATTGGTATTCATGAATTTGGCCATTTTATTGCAGCAAAACTGCATAAGATTCAAGTCAATCATTTTGCAATTGGTATGGGACCAAAGCTATTGCATTTTAAAAAGGGAGAAACGGAATATTCCCTTCGTCTTCTGCCGATAGGTGGATTTTGTTCAATGGAAGGGGAAGATGAATCCAGTGATAATCCAAATGCATTTGAAAAAAAACCTGTTTGGCGACGGATGACAGTTGTACTTGCCGGCGCGTTTATGAATATTTTATTGGGATTTTTGCTAATTATAATATTGCTGTGTATGTGCACGAAAGTACCTACAACACAGATTGCCCAATTTGCTGAAAAAACAAATGTTACCGGAGAAACTGTGACAGCAGCAGAAAGTGAACGTTGCGGATTGCAGATTGGTGATACCATTGTTGCTGTTGATGGAAACCATATTTTTTCGACAACAGATTTGATGTATAAGCTGCAGACAACGGTTACAAACTCATTTGATATCACTGTTAAAAGAAATGGTGAAAGAATTGTTATAGAAAATGTGACATTTCACAATGATAACAATGATGGCTTATTAGATTTTGCTGTAATGGGAAAATCTAAAAATCCCATAAGTATAGTTTCATATGCGGCAAAAGATACTATAGCGACGGCGAAAATCATTTGGATGACACTTGGGGAACTAGTGACAGGTAAATATGGATTACAGGATTTGTCTGGTCCGGTGGGAACAGTTAGCGTAATTGAACAGGCTGCTTCAACAGGTGAAAATTTCAAAGAGCGTCTCGAATCCGTAATAAATTTAACTATTTTTATTACCATTAATGTGGGAGTATTTAATTTGCTGCCAATTCCAGGACTCGATGGTAGTCGATTTATTTTCTTATTGGTAGAAGGCATACGTCGTAAGCCCATAAAAAAAGAACGGGAAGCAATGGTACATCTTATTGGGATGGCTGTATTATTTTTGTTTATGATTGTTGTCACATTACAAGATGTAGGTCGTTTTTTCCAATAGAAAGAAGAAGGGAGAATGTGTAACGTGAGAAAGATAAAATCGGTCAAAGTGGGAAACTGTATTTTAGATGGAAAGCATATCTATATCCAATCCATGCTCAATACACGTTCCGATGACATTACCGGCAGTGTCTCACAAGCGATATCTTTGGAAAAAGCTGGATGTGAGATTATACGTGTAGCAATTCCGGATCATGAATCAATTGCGTTGATTCCAGCAATTAAGGAAAAGGTACAAATTCCATTGGTTGCAGATATTCATTTCGATTACCGGCTAGCACTGGAAGCCGCAGAAGCTGGAATTGATAAAATTCGTATTAATCCGGGTAATATTGGCGGAATGGATAACGTTCGTACTGTAGTGAAGGCTTGTAAGGCGAAAGAAATTCCCATACGGATTGGTGTAAATTCCGGTTCACTGGAAAAAGAAATTCTATCCAAATATGGAGCTCCCACAGCACAGGCACTTGTCGAAAGTGCTATGAGCCATGTGCGCTTGCTTGAAAAATGTGATTTCGATAATATTGTTATTTCAATGAAGTCATCAGACGTAAATACAATGATAGAGGCATACAGACTTTGTGCACAGCAATGTGTATATCCGCTTCATCTGGGAGTAACGGAAGCAGGAACAGAAAGAATGGGACTGATCAAATCAGCGATTGGTATCGGTACTTTGCTGCATGATGGTATTGGAGAAACGATACGAGTTTCATTGACGGAAGATCCGATTAAAGAAATTCAAGCCGCGAGAGATATTTTAAAGTGCATTGGAAAAAGAGGTGGTCCGCAAATTATTTCTTGTCCAACTTGCGGTAGAACTCGAATTGATCTAGTTAATACAGCCAAGGAAATTGAAGCATCGTTAGAGCATGTACAAAAGGATATCAAAGTGGCTGTAATGGGGTGTGTGGTCAATGGCCCAGGAGAGGCAAAGGAAGCTGATATTGGTATTGCTGGCGGTGATGGGTGTGCTGTAATTTTTCGAAAAGGTCAGGTACTGCGAAAAGTTGCAGAAAAAGATATAGTTTCAGAATTAATGGAAGAAATAGAGAAACTGTAAAAAGCAGTAGGAGTGGAATATATGAAATATAATTTCGCAGAGTTTTTAGAGGAATATGTTCCGATCATGCCGAAATCTATGGCGGACGGCATATTAGAAAGAATGACATATTCTGATAATCTGACGAAAATATCATTTTACGTTTCGTTTTCTCATTTGGTACCAGCACAGGATATCATTGCGTTAGAACATGAATTGGAAATACGCCTTGAAATACATGCGGTACGAATTTTTCCAACTTATCCATCACAATTGTTTTCGATGGATTATATTTCTGACTTGGTAGTATTCTTAAAACGTGAAATGGCTGTTGTCAATGGTTTTGTAGATGGTGCCGAGTTCCATTTTGTAGAAGATAAACTGGAAATACAACTACATAATGGCGGATATGAAATATTGGAGAAGTATCATGTTGCAGATCATTTTTCTAAGTTAATTGCCGCATTCTTTTCAAAACAGCTATATGTGAAATTTGTTGGTACATCCTGTGTAACTAAAGATGAATTTGAGGCAATCATTGCAAAAGCAGAGCAGAATTTACCAAGCCATCAGGAACAGCTACAGAGTGTATCTAGCGGGGCAGCGCCAAAAAAAGAACAGATCGCAGTACCTTTGGCAGCAAAAAACATGGAATTGCATGAAAACATAGCTGGAGTTGTTCCGGGAAGTGCCGTGCTGTTAATGGGAAGACCGATACACAGTGCACCTATGTCAATACGGGATGCAGTAGAAATACAAGAGCAAACTATAGTGATAATGGGAGATGTGTTTGCTATGGAATCCCGTGAAGTTCGTGGCGGCAGAACCGTCATTACCTATAAAATTACTGACGGAACCTATTCCGTGTTGATGAAAATATTTGATAAAACAGAAAAGCTACAGTCTATGCCACTGCAAGATATTAAAAAGGGAAGTACACTGTTGGTAATGGGAAGAATCAAATATGATGAATTTGCACGTGAAGATGTACTTAAACCCAATTCCATTGCATTGGTAAAGCGGCAAAAACTTATGGATCATGCAGAAAATAAACGTGTGGAGTTACATTGCCATACAAATATGTCACAAATGGATGGCATAACACCATGTGAAAAATTAGTTGAGCGTGCATATGAGTGGGGACATCCGGCAATTGCAATTACAGACCATGGGATTGCACAAGCGTTTCCGGATGCAATGAGCGCATGGAGTGGAATAAAAAATTCTAATTTTAAGGTCATCTTTGGCTGTGAAGCATATGTGGTTAATGATCTGGATCGACCAGTCGTGGTCGATAAACCGGGAAAAAGAACATTACAGGACGAGCTGATTGTTTTTGATGTGGAAACAACCGGTCTAAGTCCATCGCAGGATCGATTGACAGAAATTGGTGCAGTTCGTCTGCGGGGTATGCAAGTGATAGATACCTTTAATATTATGGTAAATCCAGAGCGGCCCATTCCACCAAAAATCATTGAACTCACTGGAATCACAGATGCAATGGTCGAAAATGCACCGTTAGAAGAAGAAGCCATACGGAAATTCATAGAATTTTGCGGAGATAATCCCGTATTAGCAGCGCATAATGCCAGATTTGATACTTCATTTGTGCACAATGTATGTAAAAGACATCATATTACATTCTCATTTGCAACATTAGATACACTGGTGCTCAGTAAGAGTATGTTGCCTACAATGGCAAAACATAAATTGGATTCGATTGCGAAAGCATTGAAACTGGGAAAATTTGATCATCATCGTGCTTCAGATGATGCACAAATGTTGGCAAAAATCTATATTGAACTGGTAAGTCGCTTAATACAATCGAAAAAAGCGGTGATGCTATCCGATCTGAATACCAAAACACAAGAAATTGACGTGAAAAAACTGGGAGCTTATCATCAAATTATTCTAGTGCGAAATCATGTTGGTTTGAAAAATCTATATAAGTTGATTTCCTACGGTCACATAGAGTGCTTCTATCGAAAACCGTTGATTCCCAAATCGATTCTGTTAACACATCGAGAGGGTTTGATTTTTGGCAGTGCTTGTGAAGCCGGAGAATTGTTCCAAGCATTGGTGCACGAGAGACCATATAAGGAATTAGTGGAACTTGCAAAGTTTTATGATTATTTAGAAATACAGCCAGTTGGCAACAATGGTTTTATGATTCGAAATGGAACAGCATCCAGTGTTGAGGAACTACAGGAATATAATAAAAAGATTGTGGCGCTGGGAGATGAACTAGGAATACCAGTATGTGCTACGTGTGATGTGCACTTTATGGATAAGGAAGATGCCATTTATCGTGAGATTTTGCAAGCGGGACAAGGTTATGGCGACGCAAAATATCAACCGCCTCTATATCTGCGTACCACGGAAGAAATGTTGGAAGAATTCGAATATTTAGGAAAAGAAAAAGCATATGAAGTTGTTGTTACAAATACCAACGCCATTGCAAATCAAATTGAAAAGATAAGACCATTTCCGAAAGGAACATTCACGCCAACAATCGAAGGTGCAGAAGATGATCTAGTAAGAATTACTACCACAAAGGCAAAGGAAATCTATGGAGATCCTATGCCGGAATTGGTACAGAAAAGGTTGGATAGAGAATTGAATTCCATTATCAAACATGGATTTTCTGTACTATACATCATTGCCCAAAAATTAGTTTGGGATAGTGTGGAACATGGTTATCAGGTGGGTTCAAGAGGTTCTGTTGGCTCATCGTTTGTAGCGTCTATGGCAGGTATTTCTGAAGTCAATCCCTTAGCTCCGCATTATGTTTGCCCAAAATGTAAACATAGTGAATTTATTACCGATGGAAGTGTTGGTTCTGGATTTGATTTGCCACCGAAAGCATGTCCTAAGTGTGGAGCCGATATGAATCGGGATGGACACGATATTCCGTTTGAAACATTTTTGGGATTCGACGGAGATAAAGCACCTGATATCGATTTGAATTTTTCTGGAGAATACCAATCATCAGCCCATCGTTATACAGAAGAATTGTTTGGTCGTGAAAACGTATTCAAAGCAGGAACCATCTCTGCAGTTGCAGAAAAAACTGCATTTGGATATGTCAAAAAGTATTTGGAAGAACAAGGGTTGCATTATAGTAATACAGAAATTGAGCGTCTTTCTATCGGGTGTACAGGAATTAAGCGAACAACTGGGCAACATCCGGGCGGAATGGTTGTTATTCCAAATGACTATGATGTATATGATTTTACACCGGTGCAGCATCCTGCAGATGATGCAGAGTCCGAAATTTTGACAACACACTTTGATTTTAACTCGTTGCATGATACCATTTTAAAATTGGATGAACTTGGTCATGTGGTTCCGACAATGTATAAGCACCTAGAAGATATGACCCATATTTCCATTCATGATGTTCCTACGACAGATCCAAAGGTCATTCAGATGTGCACGGATGCATCTGTATTAGGGGTGAAACCTGAAGAAATTTATTGTCAGACAGGAAGTCTGGGGATTCCAGAAATGGGGACAGGCTTTACCATTCAAATGTTGCTGGATTCTAAACCCAAAAAATTCAGTGATTTTTTGCAAGTATCAGGCTTGTCTCATGGAACGGATGTATGGTTAGGAAATGCGAAAGATTTGATTGATAATGGAACCTGTACTATCTCAGACGTAATTGGAACACGTGACAGTATTATGACATATTTGCTGCATAAAGGTGTGGAACCAAAACAAGCTTTTCAGATCATGGAAGATACTCGAAAAGGTAAAGCACCTAAAACATTTACGCCTGAGCGTATTCAAATGCTAAAAGAACATAATGTACCGCAATGGTATATCGATAGTTGTTTGAAAATCAAATATATGTTCCCAAAAGCACATGCTGCAGCATATGTGACAGCGGCTATAAAGTTAGGATGGTTCAAATTATATTACCCATTAGAATTTTATGCGGTTTTTTTTAGTACACGAGGTGATGACTTCGATGCTGAAATCGCATTACAGGGTAAAGATGCCGTTCGTGGGAAAATAGAAGAATTGAAAGAAAAAGGAAATGACAGATCAAAAAAAGAATCTGATTTGATGGATTTGCTTTTTATTATCAATGAAATGATGAGCCGTGGGTATGATTTCTTGTCGATTGATCTATATCATTCACATGCAATTGAATATTTGGTGGAAGATGGAAAAATTAGAATTCCATTTAGTGCCATCTCAGGAATTGGCACAGCTGCGGCGTGGAACTTGTATGAAACTGCAAAAAAACGCAATTTTATTTCAATTGAAGAATTTCAGTCACAAAGCGGTGCGTCAAAAACCATAATTGAAACATTGGAAAAAATGCATGCTTTAGGCGATTTGCCGAAATCCAGTCAAATGACACTCTTTTAATGGTAAAATAGTTGACAATTAAATACTTGTGTGTTACTATGATATTGTATTAGCAAGCTAAAGCGCCAGGAGGAACGAATGCATGAGAAAATATGACTTGATTACCCCCGAAGGAACAAAAGATTTTTTGTTTGAGGAATGTTTGGTAAGACGTGAAATGGAGCAAAATCTGCATGAATTGTTCTTGAGTAAAGGATATTCTGAATTACGTACGCCAGGACTGGAATTTTTTGATGTATTTCAGTCGGAGTCCGGTCATTATCCGCAGGAACGGTTATATAAGTTGACAGATAGCAAAGGGAGATTGTTGGTATTGCGTCCAGAATCTACAATGCCAATCGCAAGAGTAGCAGCAACCAGATTGCGAGATGCTTCTTTACCACTGCGTTTGTACTATAACCAGACTGTATATCGATTTGAGCCGGCACTGAAAGGACGAAGCGATGAAATAACACAAACCGGTATCGAACTATTGGGTTCATCCTCTTATCTTGCTGATGTCGAAATGGTAACAACAGCAATTGAAGCATTAGAAAGATGCAGCAATGGCACAGCCAGTTTTTCATTGGAACTGGGAGATGCGGGTGTATTTAAGGAATTGATGCGCGAATTGCATGCATCGCCCGAGGAGCGGGAAAACATACGTTATCTAATTGAAACGAAAAACTATCCGGCACTAAATGATGTATTGGATGCAATGGACGATATAAAAATTGCAAACGCATTAAAAAAATTACCAGCATTATTTGGCGGTGAAGAGGTGTTTGAAAAGGCCTCACAATTATATTCCAATCAACGTATAGATGAAATATTGATGGAATTGAAAAAACTATATCAAGATATTTCTAAAGCAATGGGAAATGGCAGATTGACGGTAGATCTGGGCATGGTTAATAATGCGGATTATTATACAGGTGTTATCATCAAAGGATACCTGGAAGGATACGGTGAAGAGGTATTGTCCGGCGGGAGATATAATAAATTGCTTTCTGATTTTGGATATGATATCCCTGCGATTGGTTTTGCAATTAATGTGGATGCAGTAGCAAATGTGCAATTAAAAAATCAAAAAGGACAAACAAAACCAGTAGATGCTGTAATATATGCGACTTTGGGATATGAGATAAAAGCGGTGCAGGTTTCAAAAGAACTTCGTAAGAAGGGGCAGACGGTTGAATTTGCTTTTTTTGATACAATAGATTTGGTACGAGAATATGCTCGTGAAAAAAAAATCGGACGAATTGTAATCGTAGATGAAGAGATTACGGAGGTAGAATAGATGGCAAAGCCGTTGAGAATAGCACTGACTAAAGGGAGACTGGAAAAAGACACGGTAGGATTGCTGGAAAAATTAGGATATAATTGTACTGCAGTACGTGAAAAAGGACGTCGATTGATTTTACCCATACCAGATGCCAATCTAGAGGTGGTACTGGCAAAAGCAAATGATGTGATTACATATGTAGAACATGGTGTTTGCGACATGGGAGTTGTTGGAAAAGATACAATCATCGAGATGCAGGGAAAGTTTTTTGAATTGGTAGATCTAGGCTTTGGTAAATGTAGGTTCGCTCTAGCTGCCAAAAAAGGCATAAATTTTTACAGTGGATTTGGTGTAAAATGTATAGCCACCAAATATCCGAATGTTGCACGACGTTTTTTTGAAAG
>CASEVP010000103.1 GCA_949291345.1 uncultured Ruminococcus sp. | reverse complement strand
AATTATTTATATATTAATTAATTTGAATCCATTGTTATTTTTTCTGATTTTTTGAATACATTTGATGAGATAGTGCTGTTATTGCAACATGATTTTAAACAGAAATACCATTTTCATAAACATATGCTTTTACATATTCTGGATTTTTAGGATGACCTGTCAGATCAATACAATCAGTGTAATTTGCGTGATGTATCAAAATAACCATTTCATGTTTCATTCCCAAGGCAGTAACAACAAAATATTCCTTTTCTCCAGTACGCCATATAAATTGTCCGAAATTGATAATCAGAAGAGAAATACTAATTGCAATTGCTATAAACCTTGGTGTACGTTTCATTAAAAATTGATATACTATAAACAATACAAGTAAAAATGTAATTACAGGCAGTAATTCCCACCCTGTCGGAAATGTGCCCGGAATAATGGAACGCATTCCTGTTGCAAGTAGGTACATTGCATCATATAACAATTTGAGAAGAAAACAGATAGGCTTTGCAATCCATCCGATTCCGCCAGTTAAAAAAATAACTAAAGATAGTGCCAACATAACCGAACAGATGGGAACGAGTAGAATATTTGACAGCGGTGAGATTACAGAAATTTCACGAAAATATAAAATAAGAATCGGAAATGTACATACAGAAACACAACACATTTCAATGAACTGTACTAAAATTACAAAAGGAAATTTTACTTTTTTTAATTTTCGTACCATAAATGGAGCAAATACACCTATTCCAAATGTACCGGTAAACGAAAGTAGAAAAGAAGGATCCAGAATACAATAGGGATTACATAATGTAATCGCAACTCCGGCTATACACAAAGAATTGAAAGTGTCTGCTCTTCTAAAAAACAATCTTCCACTCGTCATTAGCAAATACATGATTCCTGCACGAATTATGGATATAGGTGTACACACCATCATTGCATAACAAAAAATCACAACTGCAAACAACACAAATTGAATCCAACAATGCAGATATAATTTATCAAATACAAATTTCAATAAAAATAAAATTATTACAAGATGCAATCCAGAAACGGAAATTACATGACTTATTCCCTGTTGCATTAACATTTCATCTAATTCATCTGAAATTGTGTCTTTTGTCCCCAATAACATAGCACTTACCATTCCGCCGGCATCCGTTCCAGCGAGTGCACATATTCTTCTGGAGATTTGTTCCCGATATTTCTGAAACACACGCATAACAGGTCGACCGTCAGTATGTACATGAGAAACATAAGCATCGGGCTGAGTTTCTAAAAATATACCTTTTGCATGATAATATTTAGAGCTGTCCCATAAATAATCAGAATCAATTTTAGTAAACATTCCAGCAACTTGCATTTGGTCACCATAATCTGCCCCATTATTATTCGTATAAACCAAAATTTTCGCAAAAGTTCCATCTGAAAATATACCATTCACCTGATAAGATGCCATATCATTATCATATGACGTCACTGAAACAACTTCTCCAGAAAAAGTGGTAATGTGCTGATCCATCTTTATTGCTGGTTCGTATATAATTTTTGTAAAACAACTTATATACAGAACCGATAATATGGAAGATACGGCGATAAAACACGCCTGTTTTGTAGAAACAATCTGAAACAGACGGAATGCCCCCAGCAAAAAAAGTATTGCCAGAAGCAGACACAATGTCATTGTAGTTCGGCAGTTTGCTGCGACAAATAACCAAATCATCCAAGGAACCCCAAGCCAAACCATTTTCCGTCGCATATTTCTGCCCCTCTTTTAATTTTTAAAGAACAAAGGCAATTGTTGCAAATAAATTAGATCACTTCGATTAATTGCATCACCTTCCGCAAGCGGTGCGGCATTTGCCGCAATTTTACCACCAGCTTGCTTCACCAATTGCTGCAGAGCATGCAAAGATTCCCCTGTACTTACAACATCATCTACAATTAATACTTGTTTTCCTTTCATCCATGCTGCTTTTTCACCATCTAGATACAGTGTTTGGACAGATGAAGTTGTAATAGATTTTACTTTCACAGACATTACATCTGTCATATATGCCTTTACAGATTTACGTGCAACAATATACGGAACATGCATCTGCTTGGACATTTCATATGCCAATGGAATTCCTTTGGATTCAGCTGTGATAATATAATCACATTTTGGCACTTTAGCTATAAGTTCACGTGCACACGCTTCTGTTAATTCCACATCAGAAAACAAAATGAATGCTGCGATATCAATTTTTTCATTTAATGCACATATTTTTAGTTTTCTTGTTAGACCAGCAATTTGCAAGGTATAATGCGCACCCAAATCAATTCCTCCTTTTTATTCGGCTGACTGTACAACTTCTGCACCCCAACCCATTTTTACTCCTGCCAGCATATGAAAATGCAGATGAAATACGCTTTGCCCCGCATTTGCCCCACAATTTGTTACAATGCGATATCCATCCGACAGTCCTTCAGCTGCAGCAATTTTAGCAGCAACTTCAAAAATATGTGCCACAACGGACGAATTTTCTTCAGTGATTTTTGCTGCACAGCAAATATGCTGTTTAGGGATCAGCAAATAATGAATGGGAGCAATTGGATTTATATCTTTAAATACATAAACCGTTTCATCTTCGTACACTTTCGTACTTGAAATCTCACCAGCTGCAATTTTACAAAATAAACAATCCTCCATTTTTAGACCTCCTTTATAAATTCGGATGTAATACCTTCCAATGACATCAACGCTTCATCCACCATATAAGTTTTTCCTATGCCAGCCATTGCACTATCTGGTTTGCCGCCGCCTTTACCACCAGTGACAGCAGCTACACGTTGTACAATTTTTCCGGCATGGGCGCCTTTTTCTCTTGCTGCAACAGAACATGCACAAATCAAATTTCCCTTTTCTCCATTAACACTCGCTAATACGGCTACAACTGGCTCTTGCATATCCTTAATCTTATCGCCCATTTTCCGAAGAACTTGCGGTGTTATACCACTTAACATTGCAGATACAACTTTTACACCGCAAATTTCTTTTGCATTATCAAAAATTGATGCCATTTTCGCATCTGAAATTTTTTGATTAAGCGACTCAATTTGGCGATCTTTTTCTTTATTTTCTGTAACCAATGTTACGCAATGTGCAACCAAATCTTTTGCATTGGTTAACTTCATTACCTTTGCAGCTTCTGCCATTGTTTTTTCATAAGAGGCTAGAAGTTCTAGAACACCAGTTCCGGTCACAGCTTCTATACGACGCACACCTGATGCAACTGAACTTTCTGAAATGATACGGAACAGTCCAAGTTTCGATGTATTATCTACGTGAGTTCCGCCACAAAATTCCACTGAATATCCGTTAATGCTGACAACACGAACTACATCACCATATTTTTCGCCGAATAACGCCATAGCACCCAATTTTCTAGCTTCTTCAATCGGCATTTCTTGTGTTTTTACTGGAATTGCCTCTAAAATTTTTTCATTTACCATGGCTTCTACTTGATGCAATTCTTCTGAGGTCATTGCTGCAAAATGGGAAAAATCAAAACGACATCGTGTATCATTGACAAGCTGTCCTGCCTGATGTACATGTTCTCCTAATACTGTGCGAAGTGCCGCCTGCAATAAATGTGCTGCAGTATGATTGCGCATAGTCTTAGTGCGTTTTTGTATATCAATTTGAGCATGAACTATATCGCCAACATGTAATTCACCTTCTGTCATTGTCCCAACATGAAGAAAATGTCCACTTTCCGTTTTAGTTGTGGTTTCCACTTGAAATACACTCTCCGGCGTACCTATCGTACCACTGTCACCAGTTTGACCACCGCTTTCAGCATAAAAGGGTGTTTTATCCAGAACTATAACAGCAGGCTCCCCTTCTTCTGTATGATTTACAGCAGTACCTTTACAGTAAATGGCAACAATCTTTCCGTTTTCTTCTACCACATTTGTATAACCGGTAAATTTCGTTGCAGGAATATCCAACTGTATCCCGCTATCCGCCCAAGATGAACCTGCCTTATTTATGTAATCTTCTCTTGCTCTGGTGCGCTGTTCATTGGCAAGTTTTAAAAACTGTTGCCGGTCGATACGAATGCCTTGCTCAGCTGCAATTTCTTCTGTCAAATCAATTGGGAATCCATAAGTGTCACTTAATTTAAATGCATCTTCACCGGATACCTTATCTTTTCCTTCAGCCTTTAAATGATTCAATATGCCGGTCAGCATATCAAATCCTTTGTCAATGGTTTTCGCAAAAGTTTTTTCCTCTTCTTCAACAATTTTACGAATATAGGTTTGTTTTTCCACTAGTTCAGGATAAGCCACAGCATTTTCATGAATAACTGTTTCAACCACATCATACAAAAATGGATTTTGAATACCAATCATTCTTCCATATCTGGCAGCACGGCGAAGCAATCGACGCAATACATATCCGCGTCCAGCATTAGAAGGCATCACACCATCACCAATCATAAATGTTGTACTACGAATATGATCAGTGATAACACGAAGTGCAACATCAGTCTTTTCATCTGTACCGTACGTAACACCAGCAATTCGACAAACATGTTTCATAATATTCTGTACTGTGTCTATTTCAAATAAATTATCAACACCTTGCATCACACATGCGAGACGTTCCAGCCCCATACCAGTGTCAATGTTTTTATGCTCCATTTCTGTATAGTGCCCATTGCCATCACTGTCATATTGACTAAATACTAGGTTCCATACTTCGACATACCGGTCACAATCACACCCTACATGACAATCCGGTTTCCCGCAGCCTTTTTGAGGACCTCTATCGAAATATATTTCCGAACATGGACCACAGGGACCGGATCCATGTTCCCAGAAGTTATCTTCTCTTCCCATGCGAACCATATGTTCCGGAGAAATGCCAATACGCTTTGTCCACATATCGTATGCTTCATCATCATTTTCAAATACGGATACATACAATTTTTCTTTTGGCATTTCTAAAACTTCAGTAAAAAATTCCCATGCCCAAGTTATAGCTTCAATTTTAAAATAATCTCCAAACGAAAAATTGCCCAACATTTCAAAATATGTGCCATGTCTTGCCGTCTGACCAACACGCTCAATATCTGGAGTACGAATGCATTTTTGACAGGTAGTAACCCTCGTATTTGGTGGTACTGCTTGTCCTAAAAAATATTTTTTCATTGGTGCCATACCTGAGTTAATCAGTAATAGACTTTTATCTCCCTGAGGAATCAGAGAGAAACTTGGCAGTCTTGTATGCCCTTTACTCTCAAAAAATGAAAGATACTTTTCTCTTAATTCATTTACACCTTGCCACTTCATTTGACATTAAAACTCCTTTTTTATAAAATAAAAAAATACATACAAAAAACCTTCGTCGCCAAAACATGGGACGAAGGCTTTCGTGTTACCACCCAAATTCGGAAACTATACTTTAGGAACATCAACATTAACATATATCGTAATGCATTTAATCAAAATTTTCTCCTATCAGCAGTTATTTCCCTCTTTTACTTTAACGCAGTAATACGTTTCGATTTCTCGAAATGGTTCACGGGCAGCACCTGCATGTATGCATAGACGTTTTCACCTTACCGTCCTCTCTGTAATACTACAATAACAGTTATTCCGTTCATCACCAATGACTTATATTCACATCTTTTTTAGTATAACAAACTTTTTTTCACTTGTCAACTTTTTTATACACATTTACAGAAATGATTATGTAATATAGAATATTATACTTTATCCTGCTATATTTCTCATACCAGATAAATAACAAAAAAACAAAACATTAAATGGTTTATGATCTTATGCAAGATATTTTAAAAATTATTGAAATCAATTAGTTATTTTCCTGGTTTCTTTTTTGAAGCAACGCCTTAATCTTTTCATTTGGGTCAATGACATTTCCAATAGAAACATCATGATTCAATGATGCAATAAAATATGAAATATACTTTGAACAGTCCACTTCATGGAACCACTTTCTCTTCAGCAATTCCTCAGTTCGAT
>CASEVP010000102.1 GCA_949291345.1 uncultured Ruminococcus sp. | reverse complement strand
GTACACGTATAGAACGTTTGTTTCTCTTGAAAATCTTAAATTTAAAATTGCCGATTATATGCATTGGTATAACAACGCTCGTATCATATAATTGTGAAAAGCAGATTATAATATGCGATGTATGACTATTTCCTTTTTGCTTGCACTTTACAAGAGAGAAAGATCGTGGTATAATAGTTGTGATCAATAAAATTGGACAAATTTACGTTGTCATGTGGTTAGATAAATTTGTACAGAGGATAAAGTGACCATTGGAGGTTGTTATGGTAACGAATGATGGAACAATTATACAAATTAAGCATGATATACTCTGTGAAGTTGCAAAACTTGTTTTTGCTGGAAAATTTGAAACGGAAAAAGAGGAATTACCGTTTCGCATGATGCCTGGACCCAAGGCAAAATATCGTTGCTGTGTGTATAAAGAACGGGAGATTGTCCGCCAGCGGGTTCGTTTAGCTGAAGGGAAAACTCCGCATGGTGCACGTAATAATTTGGTTGTACAGGTCGTACAGGCAGCGTGTGAAGATTGTCCGATATCCCGCTATGTTGTTACTGATAACTGTCAGAAATGTATGGGAAAAGCTTGTCAGCAATCCTGTAATTTTGGTGCAATTGATATTGGAAGAACGCGTGCTCACATTGATCCGCAAAAATGTCGGGAGTGCGGAAAATGTGCAGCGGCGTGTCCGTATAATGCCATCGCCGATTTGATTCGTCCATGCCGACGCAGCTGCCCGGTAGGAGCGATCACTATGGATGAAAATTTTATCTGCACCATTGATGAGAAAAAATGCATACAATGCGGAATTTGTATCCATAGTTGTCCATTTGGAGCAATTAGTTCCAAATCTTTTGTTGTGGATGTATGTAAGGCTCTCATGTCGGATAAACCGGTATATGCTATGATCGCACCGTCAGCAGAGGGACAGTTCGGAGAAGGCATTACATTTGAAAGCTGGAGAAATGCGTTGAAAGAAGTTGGTTTTACTGATTTAGTTGAAGTTGGACTTGGAGGAGATATGACAGCGTATTCCGAAGCGACAGAGTGGTCTGAGGCATATCAAAAAGGAGAAAAAAAGACAACTTCTTGTTGCCCGGGATTTGTGAATATGATACATCTGCACTATCCGGATTTAGAAAAGTACGTATCTACAACGGTTTCACCGATGTGTGGTGTTTCACGATGGGTGAAATCGAAAAATCCAGATGCGATAACGGTGTTTATCGGGCCGTGTATCGCCAAAAAGAGTGAAGTATTGGATCAAAAAATACCTGGTAATGCAGATTATGCTTTGACGTTTGGAGAAATTCGTGCTATTATTCGCGCAAAGAACGTGACCATCAAAGAGGCAGAAGAGAAATGTCAACAGGCTAGTACGTTTGGAAAATGGTTTGGCAATAGCGGCGGTGTTGCGTCTGCTGTGCTGGAAGGTATGAAAGAACAGGGCGTGACGGATGATGTAAAGGTAGAGCGCTGTAACGGTTCAGATGCTTGCAAACGTGCGCTACTGATGCTGAAAATGGGACGTTTTCCTGGTGATTTTATTGAAGGTATGGCATGTGATGGCGGTTGTGTGGGGGGACCGAGCCGGCATGTTGATGTAGCTAAATTCAAAAAGGCACGAGAAAATATGATACAAAAGGCGGATAGCCGCAATATTAAAGAAAATCTGGTGCGTTTAGAAGCAGATAAAATTCCGATGCATCGTGATGATTGGCAATAATTTGATACAGATGCAAAATTGCTTGATATAAGCCGATGAGATGTATTGTCTTGTCGGCTTTTTTTCTGCCTCGTGAATGAAAAATGTATAATTTTATGATTTTATTTTTTCTATAAGTTGACTTTATTTGATTGACATGATATAATGATGATATGTTTTGTAAAATTTGTACTGATAAAGCATTGTTTTCCATTTTAAGAGAGGATTTTGAAAAATGTTGCTGGAATATTAATTTTAAAACAACAACGGCATTTTTCTGCGAGAGAACATATGCTTTAATTAAAGGAGGATTATTATGAAAAAAAGTACGGTTTTAAAAATGAAATTTGCTGTATTTCGCAGTACTCCCATTTATGACATTGTATCAAATAACGCATTCCATATTTGATTCGAAAGAGTGTGACAGGACACGAAGAGTGAAACGTTATTTACGTTTTTGAAGGACTGCAGTGCAATATTGTATAGAAGAAAAAATGCATAAATAAAAAAAGAAAGGATTTTTATTATGTTAAATTGTAATCTGAAAAAACGGCTACATATCACATCTTGGGATGGATGGCCATATATGTTGGCGCGTTATATTCTAGCATTTTTCATTCCGGTTATCATTGTGGGAATCGTATATAAGGCGATGGAGATCGCACCATTCGGGGATAATTCTATTTTATCCATGGATTTGTGGGGCGAGTATTTTCCGATGTATAAGTATAATTTCAAGGATGCAGAAAGTTTGTCTGAATTGCTGTATAACTGGAATGGCGGACTGGGTGTAAACAATTTAGCACAGTCTGCGTACTATTGTAACAGCATTTTATTTATTTTAATGAAATTTTTTCCACTTTCCTCTATGGCAGTGGTTTTAGATGTTATTTGCTGGGCAAAATTTGGTCTTTCCTCGGTAACTTGTTTGTTTTTCTTAGAGAAAAAACTGGAAAGCAAAAATATCCTGTTGTTAGTGGGTACAATAAGTTATTCCCTTTGTGCATATGCTTATGCATATCTGAATCAATGTATGTGGACAGATTGTATTATTTACGCTCCGCTGATTTTCTATGGGCTGGATCGCTTAATGAAACAGAAAAAGCCGTTGGTATATATTGTAATATTGGCACTTACCATGTTTTCAAGCTTTTTTATTAGTTACAGCATGTGCATTTGTATTGCTATTTATTTTTTGTTTTCTTTGTTTTGCCAGTTTCGGCTGGAAAAAGGAAAGAGGTTTTTCCGATTGCAAAATGCAAAAGAACATTTATATACCTTTTTACGGTTTGCCGGCGCCTCTATTCTTGCTGCCGGTATAGCTGCTATTATTCTAATCCCTACTGCGTTGTGTCTGGGAAATACAATGGTATCGGATTCCGAATTCCCCTCTCAGATCGAATGGTACAATACATTGTCAGAATATCTCAATGCGATGCTGCCAACTACAGTACCTTCGTTGGTTTATGGCATTCCAAACATTGCTACAGGCATTTTTGTTTTTTTGCTGGTACCAATGTATTTCCTGAATAGTAAAATAGCATATCGTGAAAAGTTTTTTGCAGCATTATATTTGTTTATTCTGTATGTTGCTATGAATACCTCTACATTTAACTATATCTGGCATGGATTTGTTTTCCCAAACCAATTGCCAGGCAGATGGAGTTTCATGGTGTCCTTGACATTGGTATTTTTGTCAATGAGAGGGCTGGTCAAAAAAGATGGATTGAAATGTAAGACAGTGATTTCGTCTCTAATATTCGGAATTCTTTTGCTTGTAATTTCTCAAATTTCTGAACCCAAACTGGAAAAGGAACAGTTACGGACGTATATGCTGGCAATTGTTATTTTTTCAGCAGGGTTATTACTAATCAAACTGGTAAAATATTTGTCTGTATGTTCGATAAAGAAAAAGAATATATATGCACAGATGGCAATGGAAACTGCTCAGCAATTAACAGCTCAACAGAATCAACAAGAAAAGATGCAAATGCATAGCGAATCAAAAGAGAAAAATTTGGCAGATATTAATGATGTCAAAAATATAACAGATGATAATTCGGAAAAATTAAAACAAAAACTGACAGAGTATGAAAAAAAGAAACGGCAGCATCAGAAGTTTTCTGTTGTAATGCGAATTACAGCATTTGGCTGTGCAGTGCTTGTCATGACGTTTAGCGTATTTCGGCTGGGGAAAGATTTTGTGACTGTAAATGGGGAGGATAATTTCAAAAAATCAGATCTCATCAGTTATAACAAAAGTCTGGAAATGTTAGATCGGTATGGAAAAGATGTGGATTGTGGAGATGAAGATTTTTATCGAGCAGTTGCGAATTCCGGCTATACATTCAACTCTGGTATGATCGGTAACTATAAAGATGTAGGGTATTATTCTTCCACAATGATGGGCGGTACATTTCAATTGTTAAAATACATGGGGAACCGTGTATATGCCGATATGAGAAGTTCTGTGTATAATATTGGTTCTCCTGTGCAGAATTCATTATTTGGTGTAAAATACGTGATCGATCGTGACCGCACACTGGACTATATTTTGCCCAATACCACAGTTGTAAAGGAATATGAGGATTGCAATATTCGGGAAATTTCGACCGCATTACCGCTTGCGTATGCTGTATCCTCCGACATTATGAAATATCGGATGGACGATCAGATTCGCGGGATTCGCAACCAAAATCAATTTGTTAATCAGATCATGGGAGAAGACGTAAATGTCTTTGAAAAAATTGAGCCTTCTACGCCGGTTTCCGCGGAAAATGCGGAACTGGGGTACAGCGATGATTGGAATAGTAACTATTTCTTTACAGAAGAAGGACAAACACAAGCAAAAGTTTTTTATACATTTACATGTCCGAAAAGCGGTCCGTATTTTGCAGAACAGAATTTCCGTGCGGGTACTCTGAAAGCAACTGCAAGTAATGGCAGCAATGTAGAATTTAACGTTGGCTCAGATAAATTTAAGTATCTGGGAACATTTGAAGAAGGTGACACCATTTCTGTTGAAGCTGTAATAGATA
Organism: uncultured Ruminococcus sp.; assembly: GCA_949291345.1. Lineage (GTDB taxonomy): Bacteria > Bacillota > Clostridia > Oscillospirales > Ruminococcaceae > Ruminococcus_C. The sequence goes on along the minus strand of CASEVP010000102.1, from coordinate 3,550 downwards.
ATGTTTCTATTGGATGCTATGGATTTGATTTATACTGGTACGATCAGGAAGAATGGCAGAAATGCTGTGATCAATTACGGGATAAAGGATTGCAGGTGACATCCTTTCAGAACACAAAAGTGGAAGGAACAATTACACTTGATCGGAGTGAAATGGTAATGGCTACTATTCCACAGGATGGCGGCTGGAGTGTATACTGTGACGGTGACAAGTTGGAAACCTCTGAAGTGGCAGGCACCCTATTGTCGTTTGTTGTGCCCGCAGGAACACATACAATTCAATTTCGTTATCATATGCCTGGACTTGCATTAGGCACCAGTGTTGCAATATGCAGTATTTTAATTACAATATTGTGGGTATCTCCCAAATTACGTGTCTTTATGGTAGAAAAGATAAAACGTAGAAAAAAGAAAATTAAATCCAATATGAAAGAACAAGAGTCGGAAACAGATGAAACAAAAGGTTCCTCGGAAACGCTTTCGGATTTGTAATGTAATATGACTTTATAGTCAGTTGTTTTTCTAATTGCTATTGCAATAAATTAGGATGATGTTTTTTGCCATATAATTACTGGTGTGATTTGGCCGTTATATTCCAATCTTGGACTAAAGTTGGTATTGTGAATGCCGCAGATATAATCTGCGGCATCTTTATTTTATGTGAGAATTTTGAAACGGGGTTGCCAATTTAGATAAATAAATGGATTATTAAATGGATTATTTTAAGGCGGCATGTGATAATTTCCTCAGTAAAAACTATGAACCGATCCAAAGATAACAATACGAATCGGTTATGATGAAATACAAAAAAATTTTGCCATATAAATTTTTTCAACCAACACACGTTTCCGCTTGAGGGTGCCATAACAGTTGCTGCATGCATCTTATGCTCTAACTTATTGCAAATTGCTTTAATATTACTTAAAAACACCTCATGATTTTTAGCATATGTTCATAATTTTTTTAATATATAACATTTTTTTCAAATTCTAACCAAACCATCACCGTTTTCAAGTTTGTAGATTCCTTTCATTTTGTCATATTTTGTAGGGAATCAGTTTGGGTGCGAGATGAATTGGTACTATACTAAAAATGAAATTGTCAATATTACTTGATACATTTTCCGCAAGGATTTTGAAGTTAAGCAGCAGCTGATGGTACGGTATAGAATCTCTTCCGTTTTACAGCTGGTGGGATACCAAAGCGAACAACTTAAGCGTAATGTTGGCATTTACCCCGTCAAAAAATCAAATAGGATATTCGGGACAAAATACTTTACGCTACAGTATACTCTCCTTTGCATTTTGCACAAACCGCTTTCATGCATATAACATATTCGCCATCATATAAAACGGTTTATAAAGCATAATGCTCTATAAAGTGCTTCGTCAAATCTCCGAAATATTGAATGCAAAATTCATCACACCCACAGATACATTTCATCGTGCCAAAAACGTTATTTTGATTACTCTTATTAACATTTACATTGAAGCAAAATTTCAGATTATGAGGTGTTGGTATCATATTCATTTTTTATATAATCTCCACTTTTTAGGTGTAAGTCTCGCCCATTTCATTGATATAACCTTTCCAGTTGTATTCGTATTCTGAGATACCATTTTAACAGTTTTATCGGTTAATTCTCTTACTTTCTGACTTCTACTTACACCTTCAACCAATTTGTTTTTTCCTTTTCTAGCTACACCAATTACATCAGGACGTTTAAGTCCCTCTTGTTAATCCCATCTTACTTAATGACTTGTTTAAACCAATCTGAGAATATCTACCCGAAGCAGCCATTTTTCCGGCTTCCATATTCGATGCTATTTTATGCAACACTATTCCATGTGCTTTCACGACAATTTGAGCAGTTCCTCGAGCTATATTTACACCTAATGATAATGCACCTGTAGCTCCACCAATTATTGTTCCAGACAAAAAGCCATCAACAGCTCCATCCAATACTCCATCCCATCCATTTTCAATAGCACCAATTACTGCTCCTGATGCACCTACACCAATAGCTCCTGAAAGTGCGGCTCCAGTAACTGCTGTAGCAACTGCTAAACCGCCTATAACAGCCACTCCAGCTACAATTTTAAGCGTATTTTTTAGTCACTTTGGCATATGCCCAAACGGATCTGTACCAATAACCGGATTATTATGACAATAAGTATAAAGGTTAAAGCTTAACGGATCAGTATTCTCGCCAGTAACAGAATCTCGTGAAATAAACCGCCCAATCGTTGGATCATAATACCATTCTCTCAGATAAATGGTACCCGTTTCCGAGTCAAAATACTCACCACAATACCGGAACGCATTGCTATCCGAATCGTCAATATTCTATTCTACGCCAAACGCATCATACGTATACGACTTGACAACCACACCGCTTTCATCGGTCAGGTTCACCACATCGCCGTGAGCACACGATATTGAGACTAAACATAAAATTGGACGTACTCAATATCTTCTCTATCTAAAATAAATTCCAGAAGACAAATAAATGATACACTTTTTTCGTATATTTTTATTGTTTTGTCAAATCCCAATTTGGAAGAAGATAGTAGATTCGTTCTGAGTCCGTCTCCCAAGAATTTTGCTCATAAAAGTCTGTGATTTTCCATTTACCATCGTGTTTTTCGATTTTAAATTTTGTTCCTACATCAGGACCGCCTTGATTGGTAAAAAGTTCATTTCCATTTTTGTCCACAATATCAAAGTGAACCACAACCCAAACATATCCAGATGAAAAATTATGCAGTGCATATGTACGATGCACATCGAAATTTTCTATGACATACCCATCGAGATATTCTTCAATTGACAATTGACGCGTGGAAGAATAATACAGCCAATAATAATCAAAGATTTGACCCAATTGATATTCTTCATATTCCACTTGATTTTCATCCAGTAATGATCGTTCTTCCATAGTTAGTCCATTATCCGTTACTGCGTAATATGTATCATCTCGTACTGCATTTTCTATGTCCGAAACAATGGAGTTTGTACTTTGCTGCATGACGATCCATATCGTTACAATTCCAATCGCAAAAATTGTAACGATCAAAGTTATCGCTTTCCCTTTTCACTTTCGCTGGTTTTTTTGTTTTTTTCAAATTTACTTTGCATCATCTTTAATCCTTACAACATAAAGATCTTGTTCCCCAGATTCAAATTTAGTTGCTTTCGTTACGGATTTTCTGCCATGTGAATCCGAATGCGCTGCATAGCAGATCATACCATTGTCGACATCAGAAATCATCGAAGAATGCATGACTTCATTTGTTTTAGAGTTCACAAAATATAGAAGAGCACCGACTTGGATGTCATTATTGCTCACGGCACTTTTTACTACATTAGAGTCGCATTGATCAATTTTTATGACTTCCCCATTGATATATTCATTTTCAGGATTTGAGAAATAATCAAACTGTTTAGAAGCAGAACTCCATGCATCCGTAAATTTGTATTCCATAGGGCTTTTAGTAGTATTCTCTATATGTCCAAGAAGCACCAAAACCAACAAATAAGTTGTCATACCA
>CASEVP010000101.1 GCA_949291345.1 uncultured Ruminococcus sp. | reverse complement strand
TGGTTTAATAACTCTCGCATTCACGGTTCTCTTGAGTACCTTTCTCCCGTTCAATTTAAAGCTTCCCATTTCGGCTAAATAATTTCTGTCCTATTTTCGGTTGACAATCCACTCCAACCATTTTCTTTCCTCCACTAACTTCTTCTGCCCTGCATATGTCTTTTATGTGATTTTCGTTCTTTAGAACGAGACTTTGCTTTGGGTTTTCCTTGATCTTCTACATTACAAAGGTTGCAGTCCCCCCTAACCAACACTTCCCGCACTAAGGTTAAGTGAATCTCCGCCGCCTAGTTACTGCCCATTGGGGAAAAGCTAAAAGAGGCTGCCATATTTAAACAGCAGCCTCTTTCATATTACAATTTTTTAAAACCAACTAACACGTTCATTTCATATCTTTTATGTTTATTCCGCACTAGGCAAACTCGATATTAATGCAATCAGGAACTTTAGAAGTGCAGAACTATCCGATGTGCCGATGGTGCCGTCACCATTACAATCTGCATTGTTTGATGCCTGTTGATTTAATATAACTGTACCGGCAATCGCTTTATTAAGCATTACCGCATCCGTAATATCAACACGACCATCCTGATTAATATCGCCATAAAATACTTTTTCTCCGCCACTTGTCACATCTGTCGTGGTTTCTTCTGTTACAGTTGTATTCTCTGAAGTTGTTTCATCAGTTACAGATGCTGTCGTGATGGTATCGGTCACTGTTGTAGTGGTTTCTTCCGTAGTCGTTGTCTCAGCAGGCTCTGTTGTGGTCGAAGGAGTTACATCATCCGGTGTAGTACCGTCCGGCTCTGTGCCCCAAATCAGTGTATCGCCATCATACAATGTAATCTTATCTGTTTTTACCAAATCCTGCTGTACCAAGCCCTCGAAAGAATAGTCATTTTCTGCATCCCAAACCGGATTTGGATCGGGAATGGATACACGAAACTGTACTTCACCCTGATGCTCTGACTGACCAGTAGGCATGATTTTTGTGCCGTCACTATAGGTAATCTTCACATAATAAATGTTTCCATCATAATGGATTGGATCCGAAATGGTACAATTATCACTCCATTCCTGATAACCAATCCGCACCGATACATCGTCCAGCGTCAGTCCAGCATCAAATAATTCTGTAAAGTCCATATAATAGTTATAGGATAAATCCTTGATGGTTCTTGCTGGCCATGCGGAATGATTTGTGGTTTGTACCTTGATCTCTGTATAGCTGCTGCTTGCCTGATTGATACATGCCTCAATGTAGAATTCATCCCATTGCGGCGTTTCTGTCGGCGGAAAGTCGGGATCCGACGTACCGCCGTATTTTTCTACCATTGCACATAGTGCCGCTGTATAACCTGCATTATAATCGATTGCCACTTCTGTGTACTGATAATCTCCGATCTTATCAGAATACCCATCGTTCTGATCAGGTCCGCCTACCAATGCGCCATAGAGAATATGTGCATGTTGTTTTGCGTCTTCTCCTTCGGTTTGCCCTATATTGCTCCACTTGTCATTCCATGCACCGCTAGATGTTCTGTGATGCCATGCCTTTGGATAATTCTCGCCCATGCCGACCACATAACTAAAGTTTGCAGAGTTGTCACCAAAACAGTAATTCATAACATTATCTGCAAAATCTGTATATTTTTCCACCAGTGCCGCATCATCCGCATACAATTCGTCCACTGCTACATATGCCAGATATGCTGTAGTGGTTGCGTGACGAAGTGAGCCCCACTGGAACAGCCAGGGAAGACCGTCCGGTGTATATGTGATACGCTTGCCGCCATATCCTGTTGTCCAGTATTCCAAGTGCTTCTGGAACTGGTCTGCCCACTGCTGTTCGCCAGTATTAATGGCATACAACAGTATGCCTCCCTGTGTCACATCATCCCAACAATGTCCCCAAGTATACTTGAGTTCAGTAGACTGTTGTTCCTTATCCAAATTTGGTACATAGTCTGATGCACACAAGTCCAAATAAGATTGTTCCCCGGTTGCTATATACAACCAGTTTGCCGCAAAAAACAGATCGTCATAAAATGTGGACGGTTTATAATAAGAATGTTCCTCTGTATCATCGCCAATAGAACGGTTCTGATCTGCCCGCTCAAAGCAAGCCTTTGCATGTTCCAAATAAGTTTGTGCCTTTTCCGGCTTAGTGTCTTTAAAATTCAAATACCCGGTACAAAGCGCCGCCGCCATCTGTGCTTCAATGCAGCTGTCATTGCAGGTATAATATGGACGCTCCGTCTCGCCAGTCATGAGTTCAAATTTTTCCATGTACACTTCGGCAGAACCCCACCAAACATGGTCAAACGATCCGTCTCCAATCATGTACACGATTTCATCGCCCAAATCGCAGCCTACTAGATAATCCAGTGCAAATTCGAGATTGTTGGCATATAACGTTTCCTGCCCACATTTTTCTATACCTTCTCGATACTGATACATTCCCCATCCCAGCATTGTCGCTGCATAGGCATTGGTGAGCGTAAACTTCAGATGATCCCCGGCATCAAACCAGCCACCTGGCACATAGTCATTTGTCATGCAGTCATCACGCCAAGAAACTTCGTTCCACTCCGGCAGTACCCCGCACTGCTGTACCTCATAGAAAAACATTGACTTTTGCAGTGCTTCCCCATAATTGTATGCCGTATTGGCATCTGCTTCTGCAATAGCCCCCGGCACAGCAGACATTGTACCAGTCAACCCCAGTACAGCGGCTGCAATAACAGCAATCCATTTTTTCATATTTCGTATCCTTCCTTTCTTCAACGAAATCCAACGTCGAACACTGTCGATTTCTTGTTTTGTACGAACCCATCGTATTTTTTTATTTTATCATGTTTCCTTTTAAAAGTCAAGAAAATACCACAACAAGGAATAACTAAATTTGTTCAGTTGTCAATGATAGTTGACAACTGAATATTTCACATAATTTTCATGAATATTGTCTGTTGACATTTGATATACAATATGTTATACTATATGCATTAAAACGTTGAAGGGGAAGGCACACTGCACTATTCACTTTTTTCAGAGAATCACTGCCATCGGCTGTAAGCAGTGGTATAAAGTACGCTTTGTGCACACCGCTCCTAGAGTCTGCCCAATCCGCAGCGGTTTGTCACCGTTATAGGACACCACGAGGTGCGTTTTGTAAAAGCGCATAAACAAGGGTGGAACCACGAGAAATCTGTATTTTCTTCGTCCCTTGCACAGTCCTTCCGCTGTGTGAGGGACTTTTTTGAATTCTGGTATAAAAAGTTAGTTATACCACAATATTTTGGAAAGGAAGTAGTATTATGATTCAACTGACTTTAAAAGATGGCAGTATCCGCCAGTTAGAAACAGCACAATCTGCTGCAGAAATTGTAAAAAGCATCGGTATGGGATTGTACAAGGCAGCATGCTGTGTGAAAATTGACGGTCAAGTCTGCGACTTACGTACCGTCATTGACCATGACTGTACTTTTGAGGTCATGACATTCGACAGTGAAGAAGGCAAAAAAACCTTTTGGCACACTGCATCACATGTTCTGGCACAAGCTGTCAAACACATCTATCCAGAGGCAAAGTTAGCAATTGGACCAGCAATCGATACTGGTTTCTATTACGATTTTGATGTACAACACCCCTTCACACAAGACGAGCTGACCAAGATCGAAGCAGAAATGAAGAAAATTGTCAAGGCAAATGAGCCCTTAGAGCAGTTTTATCTTTCCCCAGAAGAGGCAATCGCCAAACTGAAAAATGAAAATGAGCCATACAAAGTAGAACTGTGTGAAGAACACGCAGGTAACGGGGAGCCTATCTCTTTCTACAAGCAGGGCGATTTTACCGACTTGTGTGCCGGTCCGCACCTAATGTCTACCGGCACAATTAAAGCATTTAAACTTCTATCCTGCACCGGCGCATACTGGAGAGGTTCTGAAAAGAACAAAATGCTTTCCCGTGTATACGCTGTAGCATTTCCGAAGGCAGCGATGCTGGAGGAACACTTAACAAAACTAGAAGAAGCCAAAAAACGTGATCATAACAAACTAGGGAGAGAACTGGAATACTTCACAACTGTAGACGTCATCGGTCAAGGTCTGCCGGTGCTTTTGCCGAAAGGTGCCAGAGTGGTACAACTTTTACAGCGTTGGGTAGAAGATACCGAACAAAAGAACGGATATCTCCTTACCAAAACACCGCTTTTGGCAAAGAGAGAACTTTATAAAATTTCCGGGCACTGGGATCACTATCTGGATGGTATGTTCATTCTAGGCGATCCGCACGATGACACAAAGGAATGTTTTGCACTTCGTCCAATGACATGTCCATTCCAGTATCAGGTGTTTTTAAACCGCCAACGGTCTTACCGAGATCTCCCAATGCGGTTGGGCGAAACCTCTACCTTGTTCCGCAACGAGGATTCTGGTGAAATGCACGGTTTGATACGTGTACGCCAATTCACCATTTCAGAAGGGCATCTCATTCTACGTCCGGATCAGTTGGAGCAGGAATTCAAAGGCTGTTTGCAGCTTGCGAAGCATATGCTTGATACAGTTGGTTTACTAGAAGACTGCACCTTCCGATTCTCCCAATGGGATCCATCAAATCCCGGCAACAAGTACGAAGGTACGCCGGAACAGTGGGAAGAAGCACAGCGCGTCATGGGCAACATTCTCGATCATCTGGGCGTCAAATACGAAATCGGCATTGACGAAGCCGCCTTCTATGGCCCAAAGCTGGATATTCAATACAAGAATGTTTTCGGAAAAGAAGACACACTGGTAACCATTCAAATCGACATGCTGCTGGCAGAACGATTCGGCATGTACTACAAGGACAAGGATGGTCAGAAAAAATTACCGTACATCATTCACCGTACTTCTCTAGGCTGCTATGAACGTACTTTAGCATATATGATCGAACACTTTGCAGGTGCACTTCCACTATGGCTGGCGCCAGAACAAGTACGACTAATACCAATTGCAGACCGTCATCTAGACTTCTGCTATGAAGTCAAGACACAATTGGAAGCTGCTGGTCTGCGTGTGGAAGTGGACAGCCGTGCGGAAAAAGTGGGATACAAAATTCGACAGGCAACCATGGAAAAGGTTCCATACATGCTCACCATCGGCGACAAGGAATGCCAAGAAAAGACCGTTTCCGTCCGCAAACGCACGGGAGAAGATCTGGGCAGCATGACGGTTGCTGATCTGTCTGCAATGCTAAAGGAAGAAGTAGATACAAAGAAAAAGTAATATTGCCATTTTGAATAGTTTAAAGCTCAAAAATATTAGCGTCTGCCGCACCATTTTTTCGGTGCGGCAGACGCTGTTTTTGTTTGTTATGATTTACGAAAAAGCCTAAATCCATTTTAGAAGAAATGTAATATTACACAATCTTCTTCCATTTTCCTCGAAACATCCTTTTCTGTTATCATCCATGCGAATTTTGTTTACTGAACACACATCCACAGTAATTCTGCCGATACAGCTCATACTCTTTGGAAAGCACAATAGAACGCTGATAACCACCCTTTTTTTTGAAATCAGAAAAAAGCCACGGTATCCCATACAACTTTGCTAGGCGCTCTCCTTCTTCATTGATGAAATAGGCATCCTTATGAGGACTGATACTCAATGTGGTACAGACAAAATCCGGCTGCACAGGCTGCTGCACAGCAGCAAGAAATGTTTCCTCTAAACGATGACTGATGCACTTCTGACAGCGTGTCCCCCGTTCTGGTTCCTGTTCCAGTCCCTTTGCCAAAGTATAAAACCGTTCCGGAACATAGTCCCCATCTATGACACGCACAGCATTCTGATGCGGCATTTCTTGAATCAAACGGCAAAGTTCTTCCTTACGATGCAGATATTCCACCTGCGGTACAATATTCGGATTATAAAAAAACAGAGTAATTGCAAAGTACTGCTGCAAATATTCCAGCACATAGCTACTACACGGTGCACAGCATGCATGCAGAAACAGAACCGGTATACGTTCCTTGGGCAGCTGTGCCAATATCAAATCAGTTTCCTTCTGATAATTGATCTTGTACTGCATTAAGAGAAGTAGTAACCGCACTAGAAACCGTATCTTCGCCAGATACCGTTGTCACAGTTCCGGCACTGCCGGTTGGTGCAGGCAACTGCAGGTAATTGCAAATACCGGTTGCAATCGCCATTGCAATATTATCTTCATTATTCAAAATCCATGTTGCCACATTGGGTCCGTCGTGGAATTCTACTTCTATCAAGCAACAAGGGCTCTGATTTTCACCAATCTCATACACATACGAGTCAGAACCACTCTGTGCGCCATCAAACAATCCCCGATCATCAGTGGGCGTCAGCTGTGCGACCGGATCATAAACTGCTTGTGCCAGCCGCTGACTTGCCTCCGAAGAACTGTTATAATAACAATCCGTACCTACTCCTACACCAGCATTGGTATGAATCGCCACATATGCCGCCAAATTGTTGTTTCCCATAGCCGTCTTTTCCTGAATGCTGGCATTTTCATCGGCGATCATTACTGTTAAACCGGATTGTTCCAGAATTGCGGCTGTTTTCTGTGCTAGAATGCGACACACTTCTGCCTCATTGGTATCGCCCACATCAAACAGGTTGTCCGTCTGATTGGATGGGCTCAAATACACCACATTGCTATAATCTTCTGTTGCCGGTTCCTGTGTTACAGCCGTTGTTGCGGTAGTCACTTTACCTTCTTTATCATTTCCGCTTGAAGCGCAGCTGGAGCAACACTTGACTAACAGCACAATAAGCAGGATTAGCACAACCAGCACAGCAAGAATGCGATCATAGCGAACATGCCGATTTTTATTTCCGGATGATGTTGTTCTCCGTTGTCCATTTGATTGCATGATAAAACCCTCCAATTTTTCCCATGCGAATTTTTTCGCACAAAATATTTATCACATTTTTCCATTACTGGTCTTCCAAAGACTGAAGTGCTTTGCGCTCTGCCTGATTGACCTTAATCTTTCCGTCCCGCAATATTGTGATCGTATCTCGATTGACCTTTATCGGAACATCAGATTTTTCCGGCATGACCTTTAAATCGCCCGTAAGCGGGTTGATCTCACATACTTTTGCATGGGTACCATCTTCCAACGCTACAAGTGCCCCTACCTTTGGGGTAATTTTCAGCAGTTCTTCGTAGACATTCTGCTCATATTTTAGACAGCACATCAACCGTCCGCAACATCCAGAAATCTTTGAAGGATTCAGTGAAAGTCCTTGCTCTTTTGCCATGCGGATCGATACCGGCTGAAATTCGTGCAAATGACCTTTACAGCAAAATTCTCTGCCGCATATCCCAATACCCCCTAAAATTTTCGCTTTATCACGAACACCGATCTGCCGCAGTTCAATTCGTGTACGAAACACGGATGCCAGATCCTTAACTAATTCCCGAAAATCAACACGATTATCTGCTGTAAAATAAAACAACAGCTTGGTGTTATCAAAGGTACACTCCACATCCACTAGGTTCATTTTCAACCCACGATAAGCGATCCTCTGCTGACAAACATCGAACGCTTTGATCTCTTTTTTTCGGTTCTGTTCCAGAACACGCATATCTTCCTTTGTGGCAACCCGCAGGACAGATTTCAACGGCATTGTTACCTCTTCTTTGGGGATCTTTTTATTTGGAATCGCAACCTCCCCACACTCCGTACCACGTGACGTTTCTGCAATGACCAAATCTCCCAGCTTTACCTGGCAGCCGTTAGGAGAAAAATAATATACTTTTCCGCCATTTTTGAAACGAACGCCGATAATTTCTACCATAATATATCCTTTCTGTCTATTAGAGCGTTTTTTACCCGCCCGCACACATACATTCCGCACAGAATGCCGTCATCACCAATGACAAATTCACATTGGCTGCGATTGCCTGATAAGCACGACCCACTGCATGATGCATCATTTGCCCCGCGGACATCGAAAGCATTCTTGACAGTTTCATTGCACCAGCAGCATCACAACCAATTCCTTCTGCAGCGGCATTCACTTTCCATGCTGCTGCATCCCGCAAAGTTCGGTCAAACAGCGTCAAAAACATTTTCGCCGTTTCGCGCTCTTTTCCTGCCTCAAAAACAGTTTTCAACATATCATACTCGTTTCTATTTATTATACTATTGATTGCGGATTTTGTCAATCGGACAATCTCACGAATCCCATCATTTTCTAAAAATAGCAAACACTGACCGATATTCCCATGAAATGCCGAAACAGCATCTTGGCACTGCTGGGGCGTATATTGCCGCTCTAGGAGTGCTGTCATGCATAACTGTTCCGAAACAGGTGACAATGCCATAGAGACAATTCTGGAGCGTATGGTAGACAAAAGAACCGTTGGTGCCGTTGCTGTAAAGATAAAATATGCATAAGCAGGTGGTTCCTCTACCGCTTTCAGAAGCAAATTCTGAGACCTTGCATCCATTGCATCACAATCCCCGAAAATATAGAATTTTGCTTTCCCCTCGTTAGGCGGTGTCATCAGGTCTACTCCGATGCTGCGTACGGTTTCTACGGAAAAACCCCCTCGCTTTCCACTGTGTTCTGCAAACCGCACATCCGGATGCACCTCTTGATGAAGCATTCGGCAAGACTTACAAACACCACAAGGTTTTTCTGTGCCAGTACAGAGCATTTCAGCGGCAAATCGACGTGCAAGAGTCTTTTTTCCCAGACCGGGTTCTCCATAAAATAAAATACCATGAGGAGCACGATCCTGTAACAACATCTGATGCAGTGCCTGCTGAACAGACTCGTTTCCGTAAAATTCCCATTCCATGTGTGCACCTCCTATATTTTACTGTACTACATTTACAGTTTTAATTCCATATTTTATTAAGACATCAATACAGTGGCTGTCAATTCGTTCTCCGCTCAGCACAATTGGCACCGCCGGCGGACAAGGGACCTTTAATGACGCACAGATTCTGCCCACACTCTTCTCTATGGAAATCATCTCCTGCGGTGCCAGTGCCGCTTCCCGTATGCCACAAACTATCTCCGGGCGAGGAAACGTACACTTTTGGATTTCACAAGCGCTGACAGGCACAAACGATTCCAGACCTTTACTGAGGCGAAAAAAGTCCTTTGTTGTACTCGAAGCTGAGCAAAGAAGCACCACATGATAAGCATCGGCATATTCAACATAAATCCGTTGTTTTTCCAGATGACTGGCCAAATCCAGGCCATGACAGCGGCTTTGAACTGCATCTATCGTAACATGTAACGGGTCTCCGTCTGTAAAAACATACCGACTGGAAAAACGACATTTGAGAAACTGAATTTGTTCCAATACGTTCCACAGCCGTTCCCGAAACTGTGGCAATGCCAGTTCATGATTGCACCAGTCAAGAGATGCCAGAAGCAAATAAGAAGGACTGGTTGAAGCAAACATTGCCATAGCGTCCCGGATCCGCATGGCATCTGCATCCAAATCACTCCCCACATGGAGGTAAGCAGTTCCCGTCAGTCCCGACAGCATTTTGTGCGAAGAGTCGCAACAATAATCTGCTCCCAGCTGAATAGGATGACATGGTTCCGGCAAAAATGCAAGATGTGCTCCGTGCGCATTGTCTACCAGCAGCTTCGCGCTGTATTGGCGGCAAATCTCTGCAATTTGAGAAACATCTGCCATATTCCCCAGATAGTCCGGTGAAGTGAGATACACACATGCAGGTCGGTGTAATTGTTGCAGCGCTTGTTCAAAGTCCTCCGGTGCATATGTACCTGACAAGATTCCATTGCTCTCCCGTGGATAAATCCACTGCACTGGCAAATCCAATAAAACACAGGCGTTTAGAAACGCCCGATGCACATTACGTGCCGCAATTACAACCCTTCCTTCTTGTTTCATGAGCAAAAGCATTGTCTGAATACATAGGGTCGAACCAGCACACGAATAAAACGTATATGCTGCGCCATAGAGAGATGCTGCATTTCTTTCGCTTTCGGCAATGATACCATTGGCTTCCAACAGGCTGTCCGCACCCTGAATTTCTGTGAGATCTATTGCAGACGCCTGCCGCAACAAAGGTGCCAAAAGTTTCCCTTTATGCCCCGGCATATGCATCCGTACCGGATTCTTTGCCATATATTCCAATAAAAAGTCATAGATTGGTGTTTTCATGATACCTCCGAGTCGTTTGTTTGTATCGATGTCAGATATTGCGTAATCGTTGTATAGATATTGTATTTGTCAGAAATCACTGATACCATCCAATCAAGAAAATCAATAAAGGCAAAGAGGACATACCAACAATATAGATTTTCGTGGCATTTGTACTGCTGCTTTTCTCTCTGTCATATCATCAAGTCGTATGCTCTTAAACGACTTTGCACAATTTGAAAGGCACGGTGTCTTGTTCGAGACACCGTCGACACATGTACACCCAGCAGCTTTGCAATCTCTGACAAATTTTTTCCCTCTATATAGTATAACACAAGAATTTCTTTTTGTCTTGCAGAAATTTCATTTTTTATAATATTTTTTGCAATGTGCTGCGCAATCTTTTGTTTTTCTTGCCGTTCTATATAGCTGGATCCTTCCAAAAGCAGTTTTTCCCATTTTTGTTTTGTAATATCTCTCATAGCTGACTTTTCGCCTCCGTTTCTTTTATTTTCCACGCCTCTTCGTATAATAAAATTTTCTCTCGACTCTGCTCCATTTCATGCGCCTCTTCACTTAAGAGCCGTCTTCTGGATTCTAACATTTGCTGTTCCATAGGACTTCGTCCGCTTTCCTTCATTTGCATCCTCAGAAAAGCAATTCTGTCCCGCACAAGCCGAATACTCTCCTCATATTGTGTCAACATGTTTTTCATCTGCATCTCATTGTCTCCTTTCACTATTTTGACTTTGTATAAATCACCTTTCCACCCGGATTGTACCAGCTTGTTCTGGAAAAGTCAAGTGCAGTTCAGAAAAACAAAACATTTATGCAAATAAAAAAGCAACACTGCAAAATAATCACGCAGTGTTGCCATAAAGTTGTTACTGTTCGGCATCGGCTTCTGTTACTGCTACCGTATCACCATCGTCTTCTCCTTGCGAAAAAGGTACGACAGGGTCCGGTGCTGGTTCCATTTCAGAGCGCTGCAACTCATAAACAAACGCTTTTCCCCAGTCGAGATCTCCGGCACACGGAAAATATGATAACTGCATCTCTGTAAAATCGGCCGGTATTTCTGCACACACATACCCTGTGCTGGTTCCTCCCGCCGGAATGGGATCAAAAAAGACATTTGCATCGTCTCCAAACTGATCGGCAATAAAATGAGGACCACGAATACTAAGTCCTGGATAGCCTTCGCCATCCACTTCCATACCAAAAGAATGCGTCATCAGATCCACGGACAAATCCTCATCCATATTATTTTGAATCGTAAATTCAAAAAAAACCAACCCAATATCCGAGCCATTTTCCGAAAATGTATAGTCCGACAAATAAACATGATCCAGTGTAGCGGTCACGTCTTTATATGCTACTTCTTCACCGACTTTACCGCCTTCTACTTCAGCAGACTTGATCACTTCTTTCGTTTCCTGGTTTACAAATGTTTTTTCGGAACTACTCTCATCCGAATTTTTTCCGCAGCCTGCTGTCGGCACCAGTATTGCACCGCTGAGCAGCAACGCCGTCAGGATAGTGCCCCAACGTCTCATATAATCCATCCTTTCTCTATCATGCAGCCTTTTTCCAAGATAATACCATACAAATCATTAGATGGTTCTGTCTTTCTGCCTATATAGAAAAAACCGTCCCGTCTCCGTTAAAAATCGGAACGGGACAGCTTTCTGCTTCATAACGAAAACTCAGTCGCCTTCAATAGCGTTTACAGGACATTCCGAAGCACAGGAACCACAGGAAATGCAAACATCTTCTGCGATCTCATACTTATCTGCACCCTCGGAAATTGCATCTACGGGACATGCGTCCTTGCAAGAACCACAGCTGATGCAAGCGTCAGTAATCTTATATGCCATAAAAATTCACCTCCGTGCCCGAATAAGCAGAACCGATCTTCTCACTCTGCCTGTTTTTTATTATATCAGATTTCATTTTAAATTGCAAGAGTTTTTTTCAAGCAATCTTGTGCAACTATCGTATCCGACCGCACCATCCGATTTTCCGTCATACAGTCTGATTCAAAAGCAAAAAACGACCCAATCTTCAACAAAAATCCTTCCTTATTCTTGGATATGTTCCAGCGCCTGTCCAAAAATAGACGAAACATGAGCGTCTGCCAGTGCGTAAAAAATGGTTTTTCCTTCCCGGCGGCTGGTGACCAGACGGGACTGCTTTAATATCCGAAGCTGATGCGAAATAGCAGATTGTGTCATATCCAGTTTTTTTGCAATGTCCCGCACACACTCCTCATGCCGAAATAAAACAAATATGATACGTACTCTTGTCAGATCTCCGAATATTTTAAATAATTCCGCCACATCCGAAAGCTGCGCATCTGACGGCATTTTTTCCGGCAGCGAAACACGATGTGTGATTGAATTCTGATGCATATCGTTTCCCTTCCTATAAAAAGCACTTACAAATCGCCATGCGTATATCATATACGCACGAAAATTTGAAGCATCCTTGTTTTTGCACTTTTCTTTTATTTTATCATACGATATTTTGCATATTTTGTCAAGTTACAGACACCTATTGTGCCGATTTTGCGTATTCCATGCCATTTTTTCACAGAAAAATTTAACATGATTTTTTTGCAATAATGCAAATATGTATATTTTGTTTCACACAAAAAAATATGAATCTTTACCAAAACACCTTGACAATACACTGGAAACAGTGTAAAATAAAGATGTTATATCCAATTACAAACGATCTCGGAAATTTCATTCCGAGAAACGCTGCGTCTTATCGTGTGCGTTTAGCTTATTCATGATGCTGCCGGACTCATTTTTCCCTTCCCGGCAGTTTCCAATCATATATTCGATATGGGATTTCCCTCTTCCTGTGGTACATTCTAGGGTGAGCACTGCATTTTTTGCGGCAGGTGGAAATACCCTTTTGATTCTTGAAATTGAGAGTTTGGAATGTGCAGTCTTTCCGATATGCCGGACGATGCTTTTCTGCACTTCACTGTAAATAATATAGCTGCTATCCGTACTTCTGGGTCACAATTCTTTCTGTACATCCGCCTTTGGGCATCGCAATGCAGGCGGTTTTCCTGTTATTGCAACTGTACGAAATACAAAGCATGCAAAAGAACCACGCAATATATCGCAGCCGCGCATGCTGCTATGCAGAAAATTATTTATCAAACGGGCTTTCGACGGAAATTGACAAATGAATATGTAACGCACATGCCGACTTCGGCGAGATGCTGCTGTGTTGTACAGATAGACAAAATTCGTCAAAGGGAGGTTGTGCATAGAAATGCAAGATGTAAAATTGACACTATTGGTTGTCATTGCACTGTGTCTTGTCGCTCTGCTTGTCGGTGCTGTCATAGCAGGCTTTCTCGCCTACCGCAAAGGCGTAAAAGCTGGCATTGAACAGCGCAAGCAACAAGCAGAAGGCACCATTGGATCCGCAGAAAAAGAAGCTGGACGCATTCTGGAGGACGCCAAGCGGGAAGCAGATGCAAAACGCAAAAGTGCCATGGTAGAAGCCAAAGATGAAATCTACAAACTTCGTTCGGAGGCTGAAAAAGAAATCAAAGACAGACGCTCTGAAATTGGTCGTCAAGAGCGTCGAATTCAACAAAAAGAAGAAAATCTGGACAAGAAAACAGACAACTTGGATCGTAAAGAAGAGTCTCTAAAACAAAAAATCAAAAATGCGGAACGAAAGCTGGCTGAGGCGGAAGAAGTCAAAGCACAGCAACTGACAGAACTGGAACGCATCTCGGGGCTCACACAAGACCAAGCCAAAGAATACATTCTAGGGACACTGGAAGATAGCCTTGTACACGAAAAGGCTGTCAAGATTTCTGCCTACGAGCAGCAGTTAAAAGATGAATGTGAAGAAAAGGCGAGAAGTTATATCTCCCTTGCCATAGCCAAATGTGCAGCTGACCAAGTATCAGAAACTGCCGTTTCTGTAGTGGCGCTGCCAAACGACGAAATGAAGGGTCGCATTATCGGTCGGGAAGGAAGAAACATCCGTACCCTTGAAACGCTAACTGGTGTCGATATTATCATCGATGACACGCCGGAAGCAATTGCGCTCTCCTGCTTTGACCATGTAAGACGCGAAGTAGCAAGAATTGCACTAGAAAAACTAATTGCAGACGGTCGAATTCATCCTACCAAAATCGAAGAGATGGTAGAAAAAGCACGTCGTGAAGTTGAACACCGTATCCGACAAGAAGGGGAACGTGCAGTACTGGAAACCAACGTACACGGTCTGAACAACGAATTGATAAAACTTCTGGGCAGATTATATTATCGTACCAGTTACCGACAGAATGTACTGGCACACTCCATCGAAGTGGCAAAGCTCAGCGGCGTTCTGGCATCTGAACTGGGACTGGACGCAAATCTGGCACGCCGTGCCGGACTGCTTCATGACATCGGTAAAGCACTCACTGCGGAGATTGAAGGTTCTCACGTACAAATTGGTGTAGATGTATGCCGCAAATACAATGAGAACAATGAAGTAATCCATGCCATTGAAGCACACCACAACGATGTTGAGCCTAAGACTGCCATTGCATGTATCGTACAGGCAGCAGATGCCATTTCTGCTGCACGTCCGGCGGCAAGAAGTGAAAACTATGAAAATTACATCAAACGTTTGCAAAAGTTGGAAAACATTTGTTCTTCTCACGAAGGTGTCGAAAAATGTTACGCACTGCAGGCAGGTCGTGAAATCCGTGTGATGGTTGTTCCGGAAGTCATCAACGATGAAAAAATGGTGCTTGTTGCACGCGATATTGCAAAGCAAATTGAAACCGAAATGGAATATCCAGGTCAAATTAAAATCAATCTGATTCGTGAAAGCCGTGTTGTGGATTATGCAAAGTAAACCATAACAACATGAAAAATAAAAACTGCTGCACTGGGATTATAAACTTGGCGCAGCAGTTTTTCATTCCCAGCCAAAACAAAATACCGTATGCAGTCCATTCAAAGACTGTATACGGTATTACTTTTTAAAGCCCCATTTTACTTTGCAGAAATACGCATTGAAATATCAAAACATTTTACAGAATGAGTCAATGCACCTAGAGAAATAATATCGACACCGGTTTCTGCAATGGAACGAATGGTTTCAGCCGTAACATTTCCGGACGCCTCAAGCGGTACACATCCTTTTGTGATCTCTACCGCTTTTCGCATCTCTTCACAGCTCATATTATCCAGCATGATAATATCCGCTTTGGCATCCAATGCCTCCCGAAGTTCTTCCAGCGTCCGCACCTCTACCTCAATCTTGACCATATGACCAATCTTCTGACGCAGTGCCCGTACCGCTGGTGTAATACCGCCATATGCATCAATATGATTGTCCTTTAACATTGCACCGTCTGACAGATTATACCGATGATTTTTTCCGCCGCCTACTGTTACTGCATATTTCTGCAACTGTCGCAGCCCCGGAAGTGTTTTTCGAGTGTCAGTGATTTGTGCTCTTGTTCCCGAAACCAGTTCAACACACTGATGGGTTGCCGTTGCAATGCCACTCATATGCTGCAAGATATTCAGAGCAGTCCGTTCACCCTTCAATAGCGTCTTAGTACTGCCGGACATTGTTGCAATAATATCACCTTTTTGCACTGCCTCTCCATCATGAATCTGGATATCCATGTGAAATGCGCCGCCAACCTTTTCAAACACCCGTTTTGCAATCGTAATTCCACAAAGCACACCACTGTCCTTAGCCAAATAATATGCTTCACTCATATGGTCGTCATCCAAAAGATAATCAGATGTGACATCCACATAGTGGATATCTTCTTCTAATGCAGTCGTAATCAGTCGGTCAATATAAGTCTGTTGTAACATAATGTACTCCTTCCAGTCTCAGAATCTCAATAGGATTGATTCTACTTACTAAATTTAAAATTCGCGGGTGACGGTTATTTTTTAGCACAACAAGCATTAAGGCAATACCGCACAATTCGAATGCGTAGATTGCGCAGCAATTTTTGTTTTAGATAGGAAAGTGACAACGAAGCAATACTTGATGTATTGCAAGGAGGAACTTTTCTATATCAAGCAAAAAGGGCAAGCTAGATACGTATTCAGACGAAGGCGGGAATTGTGCGGTGTTGTCTTAAATATGCCTTTATGGGTTGTATTTTACAAGGCAGATATACTTGTCTGCCCTTGCAGACAAGTTTTCAATATAATATACGCCACTGTTGCCAGAGACTTTGCCTCAACATAGTCAACATCTATTGCATACGGTTCTGTCAAAAGCTGATTGCGGATCTCCTCAATTCGTTTAAGCCCTTCCGGAAGTTTTTCCTCATGGGGAATCACAAAGTAATTTTCCTGCATAATGGCACGAATTTCTGTACGCAACCCTTTCGGTAACTTCTTCGGTTGCTTTGGAACAGGAAATTCGGCCGTTTCATATGTTTCCGAAACACTAGACATCTTCTTGGCAATATGCAGTGCCGCTTGTCTGGAGAATACCAATGCCTCCAACAGAGAATTACTTGCTAATCGATTATTGCCATGCACTCCAGTATGAGAACATTCACCGGCAGCGTACAGTTGTGGCACAGTCGTTTCTGAATTGCTGTCTACCTGAATGCCGCCCATCAAATAATGCTGACACGGAAAAATTGGAATTGGTTCTTTTGTCATATCATAACCTTGCTCCAGAACCTTTTCATAAATCATCGGAAAACGATTGCGGATAAAATCCGGATCTTTATGAGAAATATCCAGATAAAAATGATCTGATTTTGTCTCCCGGCTCTCCAAAATAATGGCATGTGATACCACATCACGAGGAGCAAGTTCCAGCCGTTCATCATAGCGATCCATGAATCGTTCTTTATGACAGTTGAGCAAATATGCCCCTTCACCGCGTACTGCCTCGGAAATCAGAAAACATTCCCGGGTATGATGATCATTGAATGCTGTAGGGTGAAACTGAATCAGATGCAGATTTCGAATTTCCGCTCCGTTTTCATAGGCAAACGCAATACCGTCACCAGTAGCAATCTTGGAATTTGTGGTATACTGGTAAACACGTCCAATACCACCTGTTGCCAACAACATAAAATGACTGTTATATACCGTACACGAACCGTGATATAGAACATTGGCCGAAAAACCTGTAGCAGTCTTTTTCATACCCACCATCATAGCGTGTTCCAGAATTGTCACATTTGGCAGTGTCTTTACCTTACGGATTAATTTGTCTAGGATTTCTGCACCCGTAGCGTCTTTGTGGTGAAAGATCCGGTGACGGGAATGACCACCTTCTAAGGTACGATGCAGTTGTCCATCCGGCGTTCTGTCAAAGTCCACTCCAAAATCCAAAATTGCTTGAATCTCATGGGCAGCATGCGTTGCCAACAAATGCACGGTCTCCGGATTGTTTCGGTAGCCTCCGGCAATCATGGTATCTTTTTCGTGGAGTGCTATCGAATCGTTAGGAGAATGGTACACCCCTGCAATTCCACCCTGTGCCAATGCAGAATTACACAGTGTCAACTCCTGCTTGCATAAAAGCAGAACCCGACAGTCCGGCGGCAAATTAATTGCGCCATACAATCCGGCTGCACCACATCCCACAATAATAACGTCATAATTGTTTTCCATATCCTTCACGCTTCCTATCCGTTATTTTCGGCAATTCTTTGTTCCCAACTCCTTGGGAAGCACGACGTCACCGCAGGCTTTTATACCCCAAAATACATTTAATTTCCTCGTATAGTATACCACACCAACGCCATTTTGTCACTACTTTTCACCTTTTTTCGGAATAATGTGCAAAATCCGACAAAAAAGCTGTTAAATTTTTGACAATCAGAAGCACACAATAATGATTTTGTTGGGCAGTTTTGATTTATTTACCAGCTTACCCATGCTGACAATTCGATAACCACTAGTCCAGTCTGTCTATGAAAAAATACTAAAACACTAGTTGATTTTTTTTAGAAAATATGCTATCATGATAAGCAAGAGAACCTGATTTTATAACGGAACTTTGTGATACGGAGGAATGTATATGAAACTTTTATGCCGCAGAATTGTTGCCTGCTTCACTGCATTTGCAACCTGCTGGATTTGTTGCATGAGTACAGGAACAATGATGCCGAGCTTTGCTTCCACAATCCCCACCAATCAGACAGATGAAACACTCCGTTTTTATGCTGATCAGGTAGTGGCACTTATCAACATTGAACGAGAACAAAACGGGTTGCAGCCAGTATACGCTTCCGAAGAACTATACGCTGCAGCTGCCACTCGTGCAGAAGAATTGACACAGTCCTTTTCTCATACGCGTCCCAACGGCTCAAGTTTTTATACAATTTTAGAAGAAAAAGCCATTTCTTTCAGCCAATGCGGTGAAAATATTGCCACTGGGTACCAATCCCCGGAAGAAGTAGTCGAAGGATGGATGAATTCCACCGGACACCGTGAAAATATCCTAAACGCCAATTATGAATATCTCGGTGTAGGTGTCGCAAACGATGGCTCCATCTGCTGGACACAGCTCTTTACTGCCGGCAGCAATCTCACGAATATTTATCTTCCCACATATCAAGAGCCTTCTTCTACCGTTACAACGACAAATACAACCACAACAACTGCATTCACAACTACAGCAACAGACACCGAAATGAGCTCTGATTTTTTGACGCTGAACTATACCTTCCACACCGGAGACAAGCTGCACTTTACTCTGAAAGGAACGCCGAATCGTACGGCAACCGTCACATATGAAGGTTTTAATGCAAATTACGAGCGTATCACCGGTATCGATGTTATAGAATTTGACAGTGACGGACTTTCGGAAAATGTCTGGGAAT
Source organism: uncultured Ruminococcus sp. (assembly GCA_949291345.1). Taxonomy (GTDB): domain Bacteria; phylum Bacillota; class Clostridia; order Oscillospirales; family Ruminococcaceae; genus Ruminococcus_C. Next base: position 13,145 of record CASEVP010000101.1, on the reverse strand, counting down.
TTGAAGAAGGCACCACTATTTCCACCATTACAGCAACGTGTACCACAGGGGCGTCCATCACTTTCACAGAATGCTATATTGAAGAAGATTCCGAGTCGACAACTACTACAACAACGAATACGACAACAACAACGACAGCAGAAACTGTATCAACAACTACTACCACAGAAAATGCAGAATTAATTGATACTGTAAGCGTGTACCAATCCATTAGTACAAATGACACCCTTTCTATTTCGTTCTACGGCACACCGCATGCAGATGCAACCGTTTTTCTGTACTGTACAGACAGCAATGGAGATGATTTTACATATTATTCTCACATTACACTAGACGAAAACGGAACATATACCTCTCACTGGAAATTTACAGAAAACTTCTATTTGAACTATCTGGAAACCATTTCAACAGTACAGCAACACGTTGCTTTTCAAGGTTACACCATCACACAAGCCGAAACGACAACTGTCACCACTTTGGCAACAACAACGATTACGACAACAACGACGACAGCGGTTGCAGCAACGACTTCCGACCCCAATTCTACATATGATCTGGTAATCACTCCGAAATCCTTACAACTGACTCTGAGCGAACTAAAAGCATGCAATTATCAACTAGAAATTCCCATTTATTTCACCAAGAACAACGGATTTCGTTTCTTATCGTTTGGTTACGCCCTTGATAACCGTCTGCAATATGTAGACTTTACGAGAAACACTTCGTCTCTCGTCATCAGTCAATCTCACAATGATGAAGCGTTTTTTGGTTGGATAGGTTGTATCTTTATGAACACTGCTTCTGCAGAAAACTGCTATACTGACACAGCATTATGTACGCTAACGCTCACAATTCCGGAAAATGCACAGGCAGGCGATACATATGAAATTTCCCTAAGCGATACCAGTCTTGCCGGCAATGAGGCTTCTGCTGAAGGTAACGATGGGAATCCACTACAAATGCGATTGGAAAACGGTTCCATTACCATTTTAGAAGATCCGCTTTATGGAGATGTCAATCTGGACGGTATGCTCTCACTAGAAGATGTGGTTTTGATGAACAGAGCTCTTGCAGGTACGCTGACACTCCCAAGTACATCAATGGAACTAGCTGACTGCTACGGTGCTGATGATATATTCAATACATCAGACTGCACCGCATTACTAAAACTTTTGGTGCATCTGATTCCCTCTCTTCCGGAATTACCTAAGGCATAAAATTGCACAAAACCGATTTTCAATATTTTCTGCATTTTGATTGACATCTCTATGAAAACATGATATACTATATACACTATTTGACAGTATTGTTCATGTGTATAAAAAGTACATGAAAGGAGTTTGTTATGTTTTGTCCTTCTTGTGGTGCAAACGCACCAAACGATGCAGATTTTTGCTCAAACTGCGGTGCCCGTCTCCCTAAGAATACCGGTACGAAAAACAGCAATCAAAGCACTTACAACAATGCACATAGCAGCATCCCACCACAACAGCCACCACACCCCAGTTTCTCACAACATGTGCAAAAGAAAGACATCGCGGTTTGTATCATTCTTTCAATCATCACCTGTAGCATTTATATCTATTACTGGATATATACCATGAATGAAGATTTAGAGAAAATTTCGCCCAGATCTAGTAACACCAGCAGCGGCTTATTGGTTTTATTGGGTATTATCACCTGTGGCATTTATTTTTGGTATTGGCTCTACAAATCCGGTGAAACCATTGACCAGATAAAATTACAACGCGGCATTCCATCCAGCAACAGCGGACTCTTATACATGATATTATCAATATTGGGACTGAGTATCGTTTCTTATGCTTTGTTACAGAATGAATTGAACAGGCTGGCAGACTAATTCGTATGATTAAAAAATAAACGGGGTTGTACCGATTTTGGAGTACAGCCCCGTTTCTTGTGAATTTCCATCTATGAAAGGAGATCTTTCTTTGATAAAACGATTTTTCACCTTTTACCATACCCACAAAAAACAAATTCGTACGTGTTACATTCTTCTGGCAATCGGCACGTTCTATTACCTCATCATACAATTTACTCCTTTTCGCATTCCCTGCCTATTTCATGTTATTACCGGTCTGGCTTGCCCTGGGTGTGGCATTTCTCATTTTTGCATCCGTCTGATACACTTTGATATCAACGGTGCTGTTAGAGAAAATCTGGCGATTGCTGTTTTAATTCCAATCTGGATTCTAGCATTTCTGATCCGTTTTTTCTTCCACCCCAAATGGCTTTCAAAAGGCAGCACTGGAGAAAAGAGCATCCTATTTGGCAGCATCGCACTGCTTCTTCTCTTCGGCATCCTGCGAAATTTGCCGGGTCTGGAATTTCTTTTACCGTCCTATTCCCAATAAATGTTTAGCTATCCGGTTTCTGACACAGTAACCTGCACTTCCCTCCTTGAATATGATGAACTAAACCCGAATGCTGCACTTATGAGCAACATCAATCCACTTTTGTAAACAGCATCGGTTTTTTCGAAATGCTCTTATGATTAAACAATGGCATCATGGGCATACTACAGATGCAAACAAAATATGCTTTGCGACCCAAATCCAACAAGGAGGGATTTTCATGCTTGTCAAGCGTGGCGAAATATATTATGCAGATTTAAGCCCAGTAGTTGGCTCCGAACAGGGCGGTATTCGTCCGGTACTTATTGTGCAAAACGATATCGGAAACCGGCATAGTCCCACGGTGATTGCCGCAGCCATTACCAGCCGTAAAGAGAAAGCCAAACTGCCTACCCACATCGATGTGCAGGCTTCTACTTGCGGTCTGGCAAAGGACAGCGTTGTACTTTTGGAACAAATCCGAACCCTGGACAAAAAGCGACTCAAAGATCGCATGGGCGAACTAGATGCTCCTTCTATGACGAAGGTTGACCATGCACTCCAGGTAAGCTTTGGTCTTCCCCTATGACCGCATCAAGAAACCGAGGTGCTGCAACGAAAATCATTGTGCAACATCCTCAAAATTTCCAAATCATATGTAAAAAAGACGATTGTATCCATAAACAATCGTCTTTTTTATATCATATACTTTTTAGCTTAACCTGCTGCATTCAACTTCTTTGCCAGCTGAGACTTCTTACGAGCAGCTGCGTTCTTGTGCATTAGACCCTTTGCACAAGCTTGATCTACACGTTTGATTGCAGCACGAACTGCTGCCTCCTTATCTGCACTGTTTGCAGCACATGCAGCATCTGCCTTTTTGATCATTGTCTTCAGATTGGACTTTCGAGCCTTATTAGCTGCAGTCTTTGTTGCGATAACCTTTACACGCTTCTTAGCAGAACGAATATTCGGCATAATTTTTTCTCCTTTACGTTGAATTCATATGGGTTTCATTTCCTCGAATTACCGGATAATTTCGTCATACACTATGGACAGCATTGACACGGTACTGTCACATAGCAGGAAAATTTCCCTTGCAATTGGAACGACCAAATGCTGGTGTTCTCTTCCGAACACCGTGACTAAACATTATTATATCACAATATCATATAAATTGCAATAGGTATTTGTGCGAAATGCGACCATTTTTTTTGCACAGAAAAACAGCAACTTGCACAAAAACCAAAGGAGGCATTTCTATGGATTCCATTCGCACCGACCTTGCAGTAGAACGCACTGCCGCCGCTCCCCACATACCTGGTATTACACAACAACAGCGAGGTACTGCATTTTCTATCACTGAGATCTGTATTGCAAATGACCGCTGCGGCGCACCGATCGGCAAACCGGCAGGACGGTATGTTACATTGGAAGCAGAAACCATTTCACGTTCCTGTAACAAATACGAAGAAATGGCACAGGAACTGTCGGAGGAAATGCAGCAATTTCTTCCAAAAAAAGGCTGTGTTTTTGTTGCAGGGCTTGGTAACCGTGCCATCACCCCGGATGCCCTTGGACCGCGCGTTGCCAACAAGGTACTCGCCACCAGGCATTTTTCCTCTGCCCTGACACCACAGGAACGCGCATATTTGCCAGATCTGCGCCCTGTCTGTGTCCTTGCGGGCGGCGTCTTAGGACAAACCGGCATGGAATCTGCAGAATTACTGCAAGCTGTTTGCCGGCAAATCTCCCCCTCCATGGTTGTAGCTATCGATGCTTTGGCATGTGCAGATCTTTCCAGACTAGGCAAGACCATTCAAATGAGTGACAGTGGAATTTCGCCGGGAAGCGGTGTCGCCAACCATCGAGCAGAACTCTCCGAAAAAACACTGGGAATACCAGTACTAGCCATCGGCGTTCCTACGGTAGTCGATCTCCATACAGCAGTTCAAGGCATCTATGGCAAATCTGTCCCCGAAGATCGCCCTAACATGATGGTTACGCCACGCGACATTGACCGTCTAATCGACCACGGCGGCAATTTAATTGCCTGTGCCCTAAATATGGCACTTCATCCAGGCATGTCTTTTGCACAGGCAGAAAGTCTTGGATAGATGTTTTTTGATTCTTCTTTTATTGTGTATCTTACCGGAAAATAGCAACAATTCTCGTGCAATTTGCGAGTTGCGCATTTTGCGGCAATATGCTATAATATATTTATATCTTTTTCTGAATTTTGGGAAACAAAAATATCATCTGACGTACAGTTGGTAGTACACCACAATGCGACTAACTTCAAAATATCTGTTCCACATTTCCTTTACAGATATTCTAGAGTAACACCGCATAAAGCACGCCTTTACAGCTTTGCACCGAATCTGCTGGCTTATTTGCATTATTTTGCACATAAAAATTTCTTGATATACAACCGTATGCCTTCGAAATTTTTATCTGAATTGACAAAAAAATTTTGCATTTTGCAATGAAGGTATATTTTTCTTGCGATATTACCCTAACAAAATTTTGTCACAAACAATTTGAAAATCCACATGTCAAGCCATAAGGTGATCATGGTGTAATATGGTTTTCATTGTGTTGTTATGCCAGCAATATAATATGTGGCGTTTCCCTTATACAGCGTGAAAGGCATAAATAAAAGGAGTTGGTATATTTCATGAAAAGATACGCAAGAATTGCACTAAACTGTTTCCTTGCGACAGCACTGACCATTCCACTTGCTGCATGTGGATCTTCAGACAATACGGACGATACACCCAAAAAAGATATGTCCGTAAATACCAGAGAACAACTAGCAGAACTCGCTAAATCCGATGAACGTCTAACAGGAGAACTTGAAAATAAAACCATTAAGTGGCTTTGCAACTGGGACATTAATTCAGACGATACCGGTAAAACTACCCCGATCGAACTGGCGATTTTTCAGGAACGCTACGGCGGTCAGATCGAGTGGCATCAAACCACCTACGCCAATCGTTATGAAGATCTGGCAAACGCCATCAACAGTGACGAAGGCATTGATTTCTTTTATGGCGGCGACTGGGACGCTTTTCCAAAAGGTGCTATCCGCGGCATGTTCGTTCCCTACGACGACTACCTTGATCTAGATTCTGAACTATGGGCAGACGTAAAGGATGCCAACAATGCTATGAGCTGGGACGGCAAACACTACATGGCTGTTGTAGAAGTCACTGGTGACAACTGTGCAATCATCTACAACCGAAAAACGATAAGTGAAAATGGGCTGGAAGATCCCGCTGAGCTTTTTGAAAAGGGCGAATGGACATGGGATGCCTTTGAAGACATGCTCAAGGAATTTGTAGACACTTCAGATGAACGTTATGGAATTGACAGCTGGTACTTTGAATCGGGTTTGTCTGCATCCACTGGTGTTCCTTACATTGGGCTGGAAGACGGCAAGCTTGTTAACAACCTACGAAACGAAGCTGTAGAAGACTATCAAAACTGGATGTATGGTCTATGGCAGTCAGATTATATTGCACTAGGTGTTGGGGATTACGGCTGGACATCTCGCGACTACTACATCGGTGAAGGAAAACTTTTGTTTTATCCATGCGGTTTATGGACATTAGGAAAAGAAAAATCACAATGGGTCGAAACATTTGGCGAAGATGTCTTTTTTGTTCCGGTGCCAAAATATGAAAAATCCGACGAATATTACATTCCTACCAATGTCAATGCATACTGCTTTGTGAAAGGCGGGCACAATCCGGAAGGCGTTGCCAAATTCCTTGACTGTTTCCGGTTCAGCAAAATCAGCGAAGGGGCTCAAGAAATCAGCGATGAGCAATTCATTACTGATTATGAATGGACAGACGAAATGATTGATATGAAAAACCGAATGAATGAAATGGCACTGGAAAATCCGGTATTCGATTTTTATAATGGCATTTCCTCCGATGTAACAGACATTCTGGACAGCAGTGTTAACGGCATACGTGCTACCTCCAGAGGTATTCCATGGAGTGAAAGTGTAAATGCCATCTACGACCAAGTTCAGAATTATATAGACGAAGTCAATGAAAATCCAACGATTGGATAATATATTTTAAACTTGTTTCTCCCAAAAAAACCTGTAGCAGCAGAATTATTATGCTGTTACAGGTTTTTTCATATAAATCCATATTACTTATCCGCTTTATAAAGGCAACACCGCACAATTCCCGCCTTTGTCTGAATACGTATTTAGCTTGCCCTTTTTGCTTGATATAGAAAAGTTCCTCCTTGCAATACATCAAGTATTGCTTCGTTGTCACTTTCCTATCTAAAACAAAAATTACTGCACAATCTACGCATTCGAACTGTGCGGTATTGTCTAAACAGAATCTCGCATGAATTATACATTATCTGTTTTAATAATCCCCGGAAGTGTCTTCCATCAAATTACAATGAATGGTAAACTCCTGAAACGTCCCGTCTGATTGATAACGACGGCAGCGAGCTTCCATTTTGTCACCAGCATTTAAGTCAGCAATGGCAGCATTTAAGCTGTCATAATCAGAAACCGCTTTTCCTTCGACAGAAACAATCACATCATTCACCTGTAATTCAGTATTGGCAATATCACAATCCTCTGCAATTTCCACAATCCAAATGCCTTTCAGATCTTTTGGCGAAGATTGCATGCTGATGGTATCCGCAAATTCTAATTTAGCTTCTTCCATATTCAAAGACACAAAAGTAATACCCACACGTACTCTGCCCAACACGTGCCCATTTTCAATAATCTCCTGCACAATGGGCAATGCGTCATTAATGGTAATCGCAAACCCCAAACCTTCGTAACTGGAGCTAACATATTTTGACGAAGTGATGCCAATCACCTGACCATACATATTTACCAGTGCGCCTCCGGAATTTCCCGGACTCATGGCAGCATTGGTCTGAATGCAATTCATATCAAATCCTGTGGCATCAGAACGAATCTGGCGATCAAGTCCTGATACAATGCCATTTGTTACTGTCCCTGTCAAACCTGCTGGGTTTCCAATGGCAACAACCGCCTCTCCCAATTCCACTTCATCTGAATTACCCATGGTAGCCGCAGGCAAATTTTTTGCATCAATTTTGACAACTGCCAGATCCGTTTTAGAATCCTTCCCCACTACCTTTGCCAAATATTCCGTATTATCCGAAGTGACCACTTTGAAAGATTTTCCTTCCGCAATTACGTGGGCATTGGTAATGATATATCCATCTTCAGAAATAACGATTCCTGAGCCAGTTCCCATCGCATAATCCATGTCTTCTCCACCATAGGCATCGATTTCTACCACGGAAGGGCGCACCAGTCCTGCAACACCTTCTACTGTATATTTTCCATCCACTCCGACGTTCTCCGAATCTGTAGAATCCGGCTTATTCTGCTGTTCAATCACCACATTGACGGATCCACTTTCTGATTCGGATTCCATCAAGACAGGATTTTCTCCACGCGCTGTACCATGCCGATAATTCCACACATCGCTGCCAATACAATACAATAAAAGTATTGCCAACATTATGCAAGCCGCACGCAGCCAGAATACAATCCGTTTTTCACGTTTTACTGGCATTTTTCCGCCAGGAGAAAGTGCTGTCCCATCTGAAGGCAACTTCGGCGGTACCGCAACCCCACCAAATTGAGGCGTTTGTGCCTGATACCAGTTTTGCGATTTTATCTGGTTATTTTCATATTCGGGTGGCGGTACAATGCCATGCGGCACCGGTTGCCTTGGTATAACATGTTGAGGGTGGTTTCCCACCGATGTCACGGAATCTGACCGAAAAGTATTTTGCGCCCCTTGCTGTACCGGTTTCGGCATGTCTGAATAATCTTCCATTTCTCCAGAAGATTCCGAATGTTTTGTCAAATCCTGCACTTCACTCACACTCCCTTTTTCCAAAAAAGCGGACAAAGCCCCTCTGATCACTGTCCACGGGCTGTCCGCTTTCTTTCGATTTTTGTATTATTGCAAATAAAGGATTTTTCTCACCCCGAAATTGCCGCACATCCTTCGGCAATCTTCTGGTTTCCCAAAACCACATTATACATCAGAACGATCAGTTATCTGCTGTTCCGGCAGTTCTATGTGCGGCAAACGAACTTCAAATTCTGTGTACGCATGCTCTTCGCTTCTCACACTAATCTCACCTTGATGCAAATGCACAATCCGTTTCGTAATATCCAAACCCAATCCAAGACCCGTCTTATCCCGACTCCTGGAAGCATCCGATTTATAAAATCGTTCAAATATTTTGGGTAATTCTTTTTTTGAAATGCCGTTTCCGGTATTACGTATAGCAAATATCCATGCATCTTCTGCATTGGAAAAGGTAAAGGTGATCTTGCCGCCGTCATTGACAAACTTTACAGCATTTTCAACTAAATTGTATATTACTTGTCCGATCAGATCCGGATCTGCACAAACGCGCACTTTTTCTCCATCCAATCCTTCTACTTCAACCTTCCGCTTTTCCAGCCGGTTTTCAAACATCAATACAGTTCGAAATGCCATATCATTCAGCGTAAACATACGATAATTTAAATGTATGGTTCCCGCATCAAATTTTGTCAGATTCAACATCGATGTAACCAACATCTTCAAACGCTGTATCTCCTGGGAAACAATGGACAAATACTCCATCCGCTTTCCTTTTGGTACAGTACCATCCAAGATACCGTCAACAAAACCGCTGATGATCGTCATAGGCGTGCGCAGCTCATGCGATACATTGGAAACAAACTGTTTGCTGTATTCTTCGGCACGGCTCGCCTGTCCGCTAATTGCCTCCATCAGAGCCGTAATCTCTTCGAGTTGCGTCCCAACATATTGCTCCGGTTCCAAAGAAACGTTGTAATCTCCCTGCGCATACCGCCGCAATGAATCCTCCAATTGTTTCATCATATGGGATCTTGCCCGCAAACTATAAATATTAAATACAGAGGAAAACAACAATGCCACTACACAAACAGCTACTGACATCACCATCATATTCGATGTAAATCGGTTCAGCACACGTGTATAAGAACTTGCAAACATATAGTATGTTTTTTCCGTACTGTATTCCTTTAGATGCAGGGTTGTCCCTCGAATCAGCATTGGTTCTCCAACAGAGCGGTCAAACTTTCCGGCAGCGTGATCTGTTAGATAGGAGCCATCTTCCTGGATCTTGTGCAGAATTTCCGTACTTAATGTGACATCTTCCGTTTTCTGCCCCGTATTTGTACTGCAATATATGCATTTTCCATCTTCCGTGAAGATATATACAAAAAAATCCAGCTGACTTGTCATGTTCTCAATCGAATTAGGAATATAAGCTTGTATTGTATTCTCATTGGGGAACGACTGATTATGTTCCTCAAAATCTTTCGCCATAACGTCACACGAACGTAGCACATTGTGATAATAATCATCTTTATACCGACTGATCGCATATCCCGACAACAGCAGTGCTGTGATAATCAGCAAAAACGCAACTAGTAATGTCCGAATAAAAAAAGCTCTCCAAATTTGACCCCGGCAGTTGCTAGCTGCATGGCTTCGTTCTGTTTTTTCCACCTTTTTTATTCATCCTCTTCGGATTCAAACTTATAACCTACGCCCCATACAGTCTTCAAAGACCACTTGTCCGACACACCTTCCAGCTTTTCTCTCAAACGCTTGATATGCACATCAATCGTACGGGAATCTCCATAATATTCAAATCCCCACACTTCATCCAACAGCTGGTCTCTTGTATACACACGATTGGGATTGGATGCCAGATAAAAAAGCAGTTCCAGTTCCTTTGGCGGTGTATCTACTACCTTTCCGTCTACACGCAGTTCATAACGAGTCATATTAACAGAAAGCTTATCATAACGCACTTCTTTGATTTCAGATTCTTCCGGCGAATTACCAATTCTTCTGGCAATTGCCTTAATACGCGCAATGACTTCCTTTGTATCAAACGGCTTTACAATATAATCATCTGCACCAAGTTCCAGACCAAGCACCTTATCGAAGGTATCACCCTTTGCTGTTATCATAATAATTGGTACGCTGGACTTTTTGCGCACTTCACGGCACACCTGCCAGCCGTCCACTGTCGGCAGCATCACATCCAAAAGAATGATATCCGGCTTGAGCGCATTAAACTTAACAAGTGCCTCTTCTCCGTCATACGCCAAAATCACACTATATCCATCATTTTCCAGATACATCCGAAGCACATCACAGATATTTGGATCATCGTCTACTACAAGTACTTTTTCTAATGCCATAACTTTTCACGCCTTTCTTTTGATCAGTTGATTTTTTCCGGCAGTGTGACAAATCTTGAACATAATTGTCACTTTTTTCATTTCCCAAGCATAAATATTGCTAAATATGAATTGGTTTTCACAACACATTTCGTCATAGATTAAACAATAAATGCTCATATGGAAACTATTACAAACATATTATACTATAACCATATGATTGATAGGTGTATATTTTCAGTCTAATTTATGAATAAAAAGTAAAATATGAAGAATATAATGATAGCAAATGTATTTGTTTTATTTATTTTTCTAATTAAAATATTATTCAGTTATGTACCTGACTAATTCCGCTTTGATATTTGTCAATAATGTTTTAATTTTTGTTTTTTTATTTTGGAAATTTGTGCATTCCTCTGAAATTCTGCAAATTCGCATAAAAGCTCTTGATTTTTTTTGAAAAGTTGGTAAAATAGATATTAGCACTCAGGAAGAATGAGTGCTAACAGAAACCAAAATCAAGTGATAATACGTTGTATGCAGGAGGAATGAATTATGACAATGAAACCGTTGGCAGACAGAGTGCTTATAAAGGTAGAAAAAGAACATGAAGAGACAACTGCGGGCGGTCTGGTTCTGGCAACTAAGACACCAGCCGGCGTTCCGGCAAAGGGCAAAGTAGTAGCATGCGGTGAAGGCAAATATGCTTCCAATGGTACACGCATCCCAATGCAGGTAAAAGTCGGTGACACAGTATTGTTTAACCACAGCGCCGGTCAAACCATCAAAGTAGATGGCGAAGAGTATACCATGGTATACGAAAGTGAGATCATGGGCATCGCAGAATAAGCAAGTTGTTTTACATTAAATCATAGCAAAAAGGAGTTTTGACTTATGGCAAAAGATATTAAATATAATGCAGACGCAAGAGACGGACTGATCTCCGGCATTGACAAGCTGGCTGATACCGTCAAAATTACACTGGGACCAAAAGGCCGTAATGTAGTACTGGATCGGGAATTTGGGGCACCGCTGGTGACAAACGATGGTGTTACTATTGCAAAGGACATTGAATTAGAAGATCCATTTGAAAATATGGGTGCACAGCTGATTCGAGAAGTTGCTACTAAGACCAATGACGCTGCCGGCGACGGCACGACAACAGCTACAGTACTGGCACAGGCAATTATTCACGAAGGTGTCAAGAATATTGCTGCCGGTGCAAATCCGATGGTTCTAAGAAAGGGCATCGCAAAGGCTGTGGATACAGCTGTTGAAAATATTAAGAGCAATTCCAAACAAGTTGACGGATCTGAGGACATCGCAAGAGTTGCTACCATTTCTTCTGCTGATGAAACAGTTGGCAATCTGATTGCAGAAGCTATGGAAAAAGTTTCTACAGATGGTGTTATCACCATTGAAGAAGGTAAAACAGCTGAAACTTACAGCGAAGTGGTAGAAGGCATGCAGTTCGACCGTGGTTATATGTCTCCATATATGATCACAGACCGGGAAAAGATGAAGGTCGTTTACGATGATGCATTGGTATTCATCACTGACAAGACCATTAACAACATTCAGGACATTCTGCCAATGTTGGAACAAATTGTTAAAATGGGCAAAAAACTGCTGATTATTGCAGAAGACATTGAGGGCGAAGCACTCACCACCATTATTCTAAACAATCTGCGTGGCACATTCAAGTGTGCAGCTGTCAAAGCACCAGGCTTTGGTGACAGAAGAAAAGACATGCTTCAGGATATTGCAATTCTGACAGGCGGTACAGTTCTTTCATCAGATCTTGGCATGGAACTGAGTGATGCCAGTGTTGAAATGCTCGGTCAGGTAAGCCAGGTCGTTATTGACAAAGAAAACACTATTTTGGTTGGCGGTGCCGGCACATCTGATGCAATTCAAGAACGGATCAATGAGATCAAGAATCAGATTGCCGCTTCCACATCCGACTTTGATAAAGAAAAGATGCAGGAAAGAATCGGTAAGTTGTCCGGCGGTGTTGCAGTTATCAAAGTCGGTGCTGCTACAGAAGTAGAAATGAAAGAGAAGAAACTGCGTATCGAAGATGCATTATCTGCAACAAAGGCAGCAGTAGAAGAAGGTATTGTTGCAGGTGGCGGTACCGCACTGATTAATGCAATTCCAGCAGTTGAAAAAATGATTCCATCTCTGGAAGGTGACGAAAAAACCGGTGCAAAGATTGTTTTGCGTGCACTGGAAGCACCGCTCCGTCAAATTGCGGCAAATGCAGGTTTGGAAGGCAGCATTATTGTAGATAAGATCAAGCGCAGCCGCAAGGTTGGCTATGGTTTTGACGCATACAAAGAAACATATTGTGACATGATGGCAAACGGCATCGTAGACCCGACTAAGGTTACGCGAAGCGCACTGCAAAATGCTGCATCTATCGCATCCATGGTTCTGACAACAGAGAGTGCTGTTGCAAACATTCCGAAGGATGAACCGGCTCCGGCTCCGGCAGCTGGCGGTATGGGCGGTATGTATTAATT
>CASEVP010000100.1 GCA_949291345.1 uncultured Ruminococcus sp. | reverse complement strand
CTGTTTCGGAAAAATTACGGAAAATTCAACTGGGATTACATTCCAAAGAACTTTACCTATCAAAAGCGTTTTTGCGTGAAAAAAGATTTTTCCGAAAGAAAAAATATGGCTGTTGCCATGGGAACGGTGACACATTGCACTGCGAAAGATTTTATTGAAACGTATGGTTCAAGCTGCTACCAGCCACGAAGAAAAATGGTGATGGATCATGCAAACGAGTATCCCAATGAGATCTATTCACACATTTCGGAATTTTTAGAAGGAGCGCATAAAAAATTAAATCCCAATGATTTTATATTGAAGCAATGGTATACAAAGGTATATAATTTGCTCTTTGCCGGCAGACAGAAAAAATATTTTTCTTTTGACATGGTGGATGAATATAACGATTATAAAATGTTTATTTGTCCTGAAGATATCAATGGTTCCTACGGAATTGGCACGACAGAGGGCATGGCGTGCGGGTGTGCGATGATTGGATGTCGATATGGTGCGTTTGAGGATATGGGCATGAAAGATCGAGAGCATTATATTGCATACGATGGAACCATGGAAGATTTGATTGCAAAAATTCGCTATTATCAAATGCCGGAACATCAAGAAGAGCTTGCACAAATTGCCAAAAACGGATATGAGTTTGCCAGAAAATACTTCTCGGAAGAATATGTTGCAAAAAATTATTGCGAGCAATTAAAGGCATTAACAAGTTTGTGAAAATTCAATTCTTTTTGCCGCAGAATGCAAGGTCTGCCGCGCGGAAATGTATTGTAAGGTGTTCGATATCATTATGAAAAAAAAGTTTATTTACAGTATTTTCAGTTCTTTTTTCACCCAAATTATTACGATTTTATGCGGTTTGATTTTACCGGCATTTATGATTGAAACGTATGGCTCCGAAGTATACGGCGCCACGGCATCCATTCTAAAGTTTTTGGGTTATATTTCCTTGTTGGAAGGCGGCATCGGCAGTGTAGTGATGGCTGCGCTCTACAAGCCGCTTCACGAAAAAAACTATGAAAGCCTGAGCCGCATTTTATCTTATACCAAACGATATTTTCGGGTGATTGTACTCATATTTATCGCATACACCTTGATTTTGGCCCTTAGCTTTAATACGATTACAAAAGACAGCACGTTGGATGGTTTTGTATCCTTTTGGCTTGTCATTGTCATTTCTTTTTCCAGCATTGCACAATATTATTTCGGCATTTGCAACACACTGCTGCTGCAAGCAGATCAAAAACAATATATTGAAAAAAATATCAGTGCAGCAGCACTGATTGTGAATACTGCGGTATCTTGTATTTTGTGCGTGCAAGGAGCCAATATCATATTTTTAAAATTGGCAGCCAGCATGGTTTATGTCTTTAAAGTACTTGCACTCAACTATTATGTCAAGAAACATTATCCGTATTTGACTTACAATTTAAAAACTGAAAATGAGCTGCCTCAGAAATGGAGTGGATTTGGCCAGCACATCGCCTGTTTTGTGTATGACAATACCGATGTTGCAGTGCTTACCCTGTTTTCGGGCTTAAAGGAAGTTTCGGTGTACAGCGTTTATGCTTACATCTTCCAATCGACGC
>CASEVP010000099.1 GCA_949291345.1 uncultured Ruminococcus sp. | reverse complement strand
AATCAGGTTTTAACAGGGGAGCGTGCTTTGTTTCAAGGCCATGACTTATTGATTCAAGATACTATTTTTGTTGATGGAGAATCTCCTCTCAAGGAGAGCCGCAACATTGAGCTTTTAAACTGCATGTTCAAGTGGAAATATCCGCTGTGGTATGCCAAACACATTGCCGTTAAAAACAGCACTTGGTTTGAAATGGGCCGTGCTGGTGTTTGGTACACTGACAATATCAGCGTGGAAGATTGTGCCATTGAAGCCCCTAAAAACTTTCGTCGATGCCACGATGTCACCCTGCGCAATGTATCCTTTCCCAATGCGGCGGAAACTTTATGGAACTGCGACGGTGTTACCCTTGACCAAGTCGTAGCAACCGGAGATTACTTTGCAATGAACAGCCAAAACATGGACATTCGCGGCTTGACGCTTTATGGAAACTACTCTTTTGACGGTGTACAGAATGTGACTATCCGCCATTCACGCCTGCTGTCTAAGGATGCTTTTTGGAACAGCGACCATGTGACAGTCTATAACTCGTTTATTTCCGGTGAATACTTGGGCTGGAATGCCAAAAATCTGACCCTAATCAATTGCACCGTAGAAAGCTTACAGGGAATGTGCTACATTGATAATCTTGTGATGAAAAATTGCAAGCTGCTGAACACCACTTTAGCCTTTGAATATTCTACAGTAGATGCCGAGATTGACAGCCGTATTGACAGTGTGATGAATCCCACCAGCGGAATCATCCGTGCCGACTCGATTGGCGAGCTCATCATGGAACGTGACAAGATTGACCCGGAAAAGACAACCATCATTTGTAAAAAAGAAGCAGCAAAAGGGAACTGTACATAAAAGAAATTTAGGGGAACGGTGGAAAACTGCCGTTCCCTTCAAGTTATTTCCAGAGAAGTATACTTCAACAACTAAAAAGGTAAGGAGAATTGCAGATGAAATATGATTTTGACCGCGTGATTGAGCGAAGAAATACAAATTCCTTAAAATGGAATGTTGGGGAAACCGAACTACCCATGTGGGTGGCAGATATGGATTTTGAAACAGCACCCTCTGTGAAGGATGCGATACAGGAACGTGCCGTACATGGAATATTTGGGTATACGGACATTCCCGACGCATGGTATCAAGCCTACATAGATTGGTGGAAAAATCGGCATCACTTTTCCATCGAAAAAGAGTGGCTTATCTTCTGCACAGGCGTAGTCCCGGCAATTTCCAGCATGGTACGCAAGCTGACCACACCTGCCGAAAAAGTACTGATTCAGACACCTGTATACAATATTTTCTTTAACTCCATTTTAAATAATGGCCGGCAGGTTTTGGAAAGTCCTTTGACACGAAACGGCACTGCCTATCAAATTGACTTTACAGACTTGGAACAAAAATTGGCAGACCCTCAAACCAGCCTAATGATTCTGTGCAATCCACATAATCCGGTAGGCAAAATTTGGGATAAAGAAACGCTTGCACGCATTGGTGCGCTGTGCCACAAGCACCATGTAACCGTCATCTCGGATGAAATCCACTGTGACCTTACAGCACCGGGCTGCGAATATATTCCTTTTGCCAGTGTTTCACAGGAGTGCAAAAATATTAGCGTCACCTGTATTGCACCGACAAAGGCTTTTAATTTGGCAGGGTTGCAGACAGCAGCGGTTGTCGTGCCAAATCCAACACTGCGGCATAAGGTTTGGCGTGGGCTGAATACCGATGAAGTGGCAGAGCCAAATGTGTTTGCCGTGGAGGCTCCGATTGCCGCATTTGAACATGGCGCAGATTGGCTGGACGCTCTGCGGTTTTATATTCAAGAGAATAAAGATACTGCCGCCCGTTATATCAAAGAACACATTCCGCAAGCAATACTGGTCCCTTCTGAAGCTACTTATTTGTTGTGGTTGGACATTGGAAAGCTTGCTTCATCTGCGGAAGATGCAGCAAAATACATTCGAGAAAATACTGGCCTTTATGTTTCAGCTGGTGCGCAATACGGAAAGTCCGGCGAAACCTTTCTGCGAATCAATGCGGCTTGTCCGCGGAGCGTTCTTTTAGACGGTCTCGAAAGACTAAAGAACGGCCTAGCGTCTTATCAAGAATCTTTAGCGAATAATTGCTAAGAGCATAGAAAGTGCCGGGGATTATCATTGAGAATTTTACTCACCCAAAGAGTTTTTCAATCAATTGAAACAAAATGATTGACACTGCCATAAAGTTATGTTATAAAAAACAAAACGCTTACGAGCAGACGCTGTTGCGCCCAGAAAACAAATAGGGAAGTGAGGAAATTGTCTCAATTTTTTGATGATGCCCCAGGGCACATGCCATGGGTTATCCCGAACCGCGACATCGAAGAACAACGTGCCGTTCGCGCCCAACTGGAAGCCGAAGGCTGCCGCATCGGCGATAACTGTTATATCTCGCCCGAAGCACACCTGTGCGATGTGCAGATGCATCTGGATGATAACTGTGTGATTTGTTCCGATGCGCTGATCCGCCACGCCCGCATCACAGCAGGGAAGAACTGCTCCATCAACCCGATGGTTTACTTGCAGGGCAACATCATCATGGGGAATGACGTGCGTATTGCGCCGAAGGCATCTATTGTTGCAGAAAATCATATCCACTCCGACGTTCTGCATCCGATTACCCAACAGGGCAATTACCGGCGCGGCATCACACTGGAGGATGACGTGTGGATTGGCGCAGGCGTCTGCGTGGTGGACGGTGTGCGCATCGGTGCGCACAGCATTGCCGGAGCCGGCGCGGTGGTGACTAAGGATGTGCCGCCGTATTCCATTGTAGGCGGAAATCCCGCGCGTGTGCTGAAAAATCGGGTGGACACTGCCTTTGGTGAAAAGCTGGAACTGTTCTGTAAACATGTGAAAGAGCAGCTGCCCGGTATCCTCGCTGCCCATCGCAGCGGCAATCTATACACCGATACATCAATTAACCAGCCGCCGGTACGCGCCTTTTGCGACGCAGCCGAGCTGGCAGCAATGTTTCGCATCCCAGTGGCGGATGATGAGGACGCTTTTAATCAGACTCTATGTGCTATGCAGCCAAATGAGGTGGAATATGGCACACTGGCGTTAGGCTATGCGCTGGAAGTGCGTGGGCTTCGCCCTGCACACCTCATGCAAAAGGTGCCGCTGTCAGGTAAGGAGCTGGAAAACTGGCTTGAGCAGTTCCAGTGGGAAGGGGATGTTTGGCATGCCGGACATTGTGTCGATTGCCTAGCGACTGCTTTTTATCACGACCGGAAATTTTTCGGCCTTGAACCAGACCTT